>CAZADJ010000073.1:1539-11634 GCA_964483845.1 uncultured Actinomycetota bacterium
ACGCTCGTGACCTACCCCCTCCTCCTGGATCTCGGGATCATGAGCGTGGGCGCGGACGACATGCTCGCGACGGCCAAGGAGCCGTTCGCGGCGCTCCATCCCGACGACGCCGACCGCCACGGCGTCCGGGACGGTCAGGCGGTGGTGCTGCGGTCGTCGTACGGGGAGCTGACCGTGACCGCCGCGGTCGACCCGGGCACCGCCCGCGGGTGCGTCTTCGTGCCGCGGAACTCGACCAGAGCGCCGGCGACGGCGCTGGCGGGCGAGGAGCCCGGACGCGTCCGGGTCAGCCTGGAGGCGGTCGACGAGCAGGTCGCGTCGGTGTTCGGCGGGGGTGACCGGTGAACGGCGTCGTGGGGACGGGGCAGGTGATCGCGCAGATCGGCGGCGCCGAGGCGCGGCCGATCTGGGCCGACCTCCTCGTCGCCCACGCCGCGCTGCTGCTCCTCCTGATCGGGACGCCGCTGCTGATCTGGGCGGAACGACGTGTGGTCGCCCGGATGCAGGCCCGCATCGGGCCGAACCGCGCCGGACCGGCCGGGATCCTCCAGTCGCTCGCCGACGGCGTGAAGCTGTTCTTCAAGGAGGACCTGGAGCCCCGGGCGGTGGACCGGTCCGTCTACCACATGGCGCCGCTGATCCTCCCGGTCACCGCGATCCTGGGCTTCGCCGTCGTGCCGTTCGGGGGCGAGGTCACGGTGTTCGACGAGACCTTCACCCTGCAGCTGTGGGACCCCGACATCGGGATCCTCTGGTTCCTCGCGATGGGCTCGATCCACGTCTACGGGGTCACGCTGGCCGGGTGGGCCTCCGGCTCGGCGTACCCGCTGCTCGGCGGGGTGCGCTCGACGGCGCAGATGATCTCCTACGAGCTCGCGCTCGGCATCTCCGTCGCCGCCGTCTTCGTGTACGCGGGGACGCTGCGCGTCTCGGACATCGTCGCCGCCCAGGCCGGCCCCGGCCTCGTCGCCGGGGTGCCGAACTGGTTCGTGATCCCGCTGTTCCCCGCGTTCGTGATCTTCTTCATCGCGCTGATCGCCGAGACCGCACGCCCGCCGTTCGACCTCCCCGAGGCCGAGGAGGAGCTCGTCGCGGGGTTCCACACCGAGTACTCGGGGATCCGCTTCGCGATGTTCCAGCTCGGCGAGTTCATGGCGACGTTCATCGGCTCGATGGTGATCGTCACGCTGTTCTTCGGCGGGCCGTCCGGGCCGGTGCTGACCGCGACGGCGGGGTGGATCTGGCCCGTCGTCTGGTTCCTGGTGAAGACGCTCGCGTTCGTCTTCGTCTTCATCTGGATGCGGGCCACGCTCCCGCGCCTGCGCTACGACCAGCTGATGCGCTTCGGCTGGAACGTGCTGCTGCCGATCGGCTTCGTCTGGGTGCTGGCCACCGCCTCGATGGTGCTGGTCTCGACCGAGCTCGACGCGCGCACCCGGACGGTGGTCGCCGCCGGGGGCATCGCCGGCCTGCTCCTCCTGTACCTGCTGGCCCCCCTGTTCTCCAGGCTCGCCGCGGGGCTCACCGCCGGCGGGCCACCGGGGGCCGAGGACCGCGTGTTCGAGGCGCCCGAGGAGGCGTCCACCGGCGGGAGGGACGGCTCGTGACCGCGATCCCCGCCTTCGTCTGGACCATCGTGGCGTTCGTCGCGGCGGTCGGGCTGTTCTACCTCTTCCTGACGCGCACCGCGCTCGGCCGCGGCTTCAAGGTCCCGCTGCGCCAGATGCGCCGCACGCCGGTGACGACCCAGTACCCGGACGAGAAGCGCGAGCCACAGCCGCGGTTCCACGGCCGTCACCAGCTCAACTACTACGAGGACGGTCTCGAGAAGTGCATCGGGTGCGAGCTGTGCGCCTGGGCGTGCCCGGCGGACGCGATCTTCGTGCAGGGGGCGGACAACACCGCCGAGGCGCGGTTCTCGCCCGGCGAGCGCTACGCGGCCGACTACCAGATCAACTACAACCGCTGCATCTTCTGCGCCCTGTGCATCGAGGCGTGCCCCACGCGGGCGCTGACGATGACGCACGAGTACGAGCTCTCCGCGGACACCCGCGCCGGGCTGGTCTACGACAAGGAGCGCTTGCTCGGCCCGGTCCCGCCGGGTGCGACGCCCGCGCCGCACACCGACGAGGAGGTGCGTGCCCGCGGGCTGAACTACTACGGAGGGCTGGCCGCGACCCCCCCGGAGCTCCGCGGCGGGGACTACCCGCCGGCCGGACCGCGACCGATGCGTCGGGCCGCCGACTGGATCGGGGACCTCACCGAGCGGGCCGCGTCCATCCCCCCGCAGGCCAGCGGCGTGCCGACGCGCGAGTCGGATCAGGCCACGACCCCGGCCGGCGAGGACACGGCGCACCTGCGGGAGGCCTCCGGCGAGACCGGCTCCCCGCTGCTCGAGCAGGACCCCGACGGCGGCACGCGCCGGCCGGACCGCGACCCCGACCCCGACCGTGCCGGCCACGGCGCCGACGATGACCGCGCCGGCGACGACCGGGCCGACGGGGAGGCGGGCCGGTGACCGCCGAGCAGGGGCTGTTCTGGGTGATGTCGGTGCTCGCCATCGGCTCGGGCCTGGCGATGGTGACCATGCGCAACCTCGTGCACGCCGCCCTGATGCTCGTGCTGAACCTGCTCGCGGTCGCGGGGCTCTTCCTCGCCCTGCAGACGACGTTCCTGTTCGCGATCCAGATCATCGTCTACGGCGGCGCCATCATGGTGCTGTTCCTGTTCGTGATCATGATGCTCGGGGTGCGGCGCGACGATCTCCTCGTCGCCCGCGGCCGCCTCGTGCGACTGGGTGCCTGGGTCGTCGCCGGCCTGTTCGTCGTCGCCGTCGCCCTCGTCTTCGTCGGCCCGTACACCGGAGCGGCGTCGCTCTGCGGGGCGGACGTCGAGGGCGCGCGCGACGCGGTGCGCTGCGTCGGGCTCGACCGGATCTACGAGGACCGTGACGGCAGCGTCGCCTTCGCCGCCCGCGAGCTGTTCACCCGCTACGTCTTCGCCTTCGAGTTCGTCACGCTGCTGCTCGTCGTCGCGACCGTCGCCGCGCTCGTCACCGGCCGCCGCTCCGACCACCCGGACGCCGGGGACGGGCGGCTGCCCGGCACGGGGCTGCCGCCGCCGTCCGACCTCGGCGCGCCGGTCACGCCGGCCGCCGGTCCGCACGAGCACGGGGTCGCCGAGCCCCCGCCGGGTGACGGGGAGGGTGGCGGCTGATGGCGATCGGCTACTACCTCGCCGTCGCGGGGATCCTCTTCGCGATCGGGTTCGTCGGGATACTGACCCGGCGCAACGCGATCGTGCTCTTCATGTGCGTCGAGCTGATGCTGAACGCCGTGAACCTGACCTTCGTCGCCGCTGCGCGGATGTGGGGCGCGGCCGACGGTCACGTGGTCGCGTTCTTCGTCATCGTGGTCGCCGCGGCCGAGGTCGTCATCGGCCTCGCGATCCTCGTGAACATCTACTGGAGACGGGGCACGCTCGACGTGGACGTCGCCGGGCTGCTGCGGGGCTAGCGGATGACGGCGACGGTGACGACGACGCTCACGGCGACGGCCGACGGCGCGCTGCGTTGGGCGGCCGAGGCGGGCGAGCAGGGCGAGTTCGCGGCCGCCGAGACCGTGGTCGCGGCGCTCGCCTGGCTCGTGCCGCTGCTCCCGCTCGCCGGGTTCGTGCTGCTGCTCGCCGCCGGACGCCGCTTCGGACCGCGGGTCGGCTGGGTCGCGACCGCGACCGTCGCCGCCTCGTTCGTCGGCGCGCTCGCGCTGCTGGGGCAGGTGCTGGGGCTGCCGGACGACGCCCGCCAGGTCGTCGTCGACGGCTACACGTGGATCGCGATCGGGGGGCTGGAGCTCACCACCGACCTCCTCGTCGACCCGCTCTCGGTCACGATGATCCTGCTCGTCACCGGGGTCGGCGCGCTGGTGCACCTGTACTCCATCGGGTACATGCACGACGATCCGGGCGAGCCGCGCTACTTCGCCTACCTGAACCTGTTCGTCTTCTCGATGCTGCTGCTCGTCCTGGCGTCGGATCTCGTGGTGCTGTTCGTCGGCTGGGAGCTGGTCGGGCTCTGCTCCTACCTGCTGATCGGGTTCTGGTTCGAGGACGCGAAGAACGCCGTCGCCGCGAAGAAGGCGTTCATCGTCAACCGCGTCGGCGACGTGTCGTTCTCCATCGGGCTGTTCCTCATCTTCCTCGAGTTCGGCTCGCTGGCGCTGCCCGAGGTGCTGCCCGCCGCCTCGACCGTGCTCGGCGGCCGGGAGGTGACCGCGACGATCATCGGGCTGCTGCTGCTCGGCGGGGCGATCGGCAAGTCGGCGCAGATCCCGCTGTACGTCTGGCTCCCCGACGCGATGGCCGGGCCGACCCCGGTCTCCGCGCTGATCCACGCGGCGACGATGGTGACCGCCGGGGTGTACATGATCGCGCGGGTCTCGCCGATCTACCTCATGGGGCCCGGCGCGCTCGAGGTCGTCGCGATCATCGGGATCGCGACCGCGCTGCTCGCCGCGGTGATCGCGGTGCAGCAGGACGACATCAAGATGGTGCTGGCGTACTCGACCGTGAGCCAGCTCGGCTACATGTTCGTCGGGGTCGGCGTCGGCGCCTTCGGGGTCGGCATCTTCCACCTGCTCACCCACGGGTTCTTCAAGGCGCTGCTGTTCCTCGCCGCCGGCTCGGTGATGCACGCCATGGCCGACCGCACCGACATGTGGTCGATGGGTGGCCTGCGCCGGGCGATGCCGGTCACCTTCGCCACCTCGGTGGTCGCGGTGCTGGCCATCTCCGGCATCCCGCCGTTCGCCGGCTTCTTCTCCAAGGACCAGATCCTCCACGCGGCGTTCGAGGGCGGGCACACCGTGATCTGGTTCCTCGGCCTGGTCACCGCCGGGATCACGGCGTTCTACATGGGCCGCTGGCTGATCGTCCCGTTCCTCGGCGAAGCGCGGCAGCATTCCGGACAGACGGGTGCGGGCGGGCCGGTTGCAGAGGAGGACGAGGTCCACCCGCACGAACCGCCACGGACCATGACCGTCCCGCTCGTCGTGCTCGCGGTCCTGTCGGTGGTAGGCGGCTGGATCAACCTCACCCACCCCGGTCCGTTCGAGCGCTGGCTGGAGCCGGCCGCCGGCTACGCGGTCCCCGACGAGGCGGCCCTCCACCTGCCCGAGGCGGTGCTGGTCGGTCTCGCCGTGGTCGTCGCGGTCGGGGGCCTCGGCCTCGCCTGGCTCGTCTACGGCGAGGCTCCCCGCCGGGACCCGCTGCCGGCGCGCCTCGGGGCCGCCGCGACCGCGATGCGCGAGAAGTTCTGGGTGGACGAGGTGTACTCGGAGGTCTTCTTCCGGGGCGGCGGGGCGTTCGCGCACTTCCTCGTCTGGTTCGACGTCACCGTGATCGACGGGACGGTCGACGGCGTCGGGCGGACGACCCGCGCCGCCGCCCGCGGACTGCGTCGCCTCCAGCCGGGACTGGTGCGCCTGTACGTCGCCGGGATGGTCCTCGGCACGATCGTGATCGTCGCCGCGTTCCTCGTGCAGGTGGTGTGAGATGGGGCTCCTCACCGTCCTGCTCGTGCTCCCGCTGGCCGGCGCGGTCGTCATCGGCCTGCTCCCCCCCGACGATCCGGCCAAGGCGCGGCTGACCGCGCTGGCCTCGTCGGTCGCCGCGTTCCTCGTCGCGCTCGTCGTCGCGGTCCGTTTCGAGGTCGGTGCGACCGGCATGCAGCTGGTCGAGCGCACCGACTGGATCCCGCAGTGGGGGATCAGCTTCCACCTCGGCATCGACGGCATCGCGCTGCTCATGGTGCTGCTCACCACCTTCATCACGCCGCTGGTGGTGCTCGCCGCCTGGGAGCACGTCGACCGCGCCAGGGGCTACTTCGCCGCGTTCCTCGTGCTCGAGACCGCCGTGCTCGGGGTGTTCCTCTCGCTCGACCTGTTCCTCTTCTACGTCTTCTGGGAGCTCACCATCGTCCCGATGTACTTCATCATCGGGATCTGGGGCTACGCACGGCGACGCTACGCCGCGGTGAAGTTCTTCCTGTACACGTTCCTCGGCGGGCTGTTCATGCTCGTCGCGGTCATCACGACCTTCGTGCACACCGGCGCGGTCACCTTCGACTACCTCGAGATCCTCGAGATCGGGATCGCCTCCGACCTGCAGATGTGGCTGTTCCTCGCCTTCTCGATCGCGTTCCTGGTCAAGATCCCGGTCTGGCCGGTGCACACCTGGTTGCCGGACGCCCACACCGAGGCGCCGACCGGCGGGTCGGTGCTGCTGGCGGCGGTGCTGCTGAAGCTCGGGGCGTTCGGGCTGCTGCGCTACTCGCTGCCGCTGCTGCCGGAGGCGACCGCGCGGGCGGTGCCGTTCCTCCTCGTCATCGGGGTGGTCGGGATCGTCTACGGCGCGCTCGTCGCACTGATGCAGCGCGACCTGAAGAAGCTGGTCGCCTACTCGTCGGTGTCGCACATGGGCTTCATCGTGCTCGGCATCTTCGCGGTGAACGAGATCGCCGTCGCCGGCGGCGTGGTCCAGATGGTCAACCACGGGCTGTCGACCGGCGCGCTGTTCTTCCTCGTCGGCTTCCTCTACGAGCGTCGGCACACGCGCCAGATCGCCGCCTTCGGGGGGCTGGCGCGGCGCACGCCGATCTACGCCGGGCTGTTCCTCGTCGTCGCGCTGTCGTCGCTCGCGCTGCCCGGCCTGAACGGGTTCGTCGGCGAGTTCCCGATCCTGCTCGGCGCGTTCCAGACGAGCGTCTGGGCGGCCGCCGGTGCGGCTCTCGGGATGGTGCTCGCCGCGCTGTACCTCCTCTGGGCGTACCAGCGTGTCTTCCACGGGCCGCTGGAGGGTGCGGACAACGAGAACACGAGTGACCTGAAGCCGCGCGAGATCGGTGTGATCGCCCCGATCGTCGTGGTGATCGTCGCGATCGGCGTCTACCCGCAGCCGCTGTTCGACCGCGTCGAGCCAGCGGTCGCCGAGGTCGTCCAGATCGTGAACGGTGAGGACGTCGGGGCCGCGGAGGTCGATGCGGTCGGCGACGTCGACGAGCCCGGGGGTGGCCGGTGACCGTCCTCGCGCAGATCACGCCGCTGGAGATGCCCGAGATCGCGTGGAGCGCGATCGCCCCGGAACTGCTCGTGGTGGGCACCGCGCTGCTGCTGCTCGTGCTCGCCGTCGGCGGGGCCGCGCGGCTGCTGTTCGCGCTGCCGGTCGGGATCGCGACCGCGGCGCTGGGTCTCTGGCTGATCCTCGAGGGGCTGACCCTGCCGGGTGCGGCGCTCGTCGCGTTCGCGGCGGCGACGATCGCGGTGCCGGTCGCCTTCGACGACCGTCCGGCGCTGATCCAGACCTGGCTCGCGGGGTTCGGGCTCCTGGGCGCGCTCGCACTGACCGGCTGGCAGTGGGTCGACGCCTACGTCACCGAGGGGACCTCGGTCGTGCTCGGCGGGGCGATCGCCTTCGACGGGGTCGCGCTGTTCACCCGGGTCGTCGTCCTGGTCGTGGCGCTGTTGGTGCTGCCGCTCGGCTACGGCTACATGCAGGACCGGGGGATCCACCGGCTCGAGTTCGAGCCGCTGCTGCTGCTGTCCGCCGCAGGGATGACGGTGCTGGGCGCCGCCGGGGACCTGCTCGTCGTCTTCCTCGCCATCGAGCTGCTGTCCTTCCCCCTCTACGTCATGGCCGGTATCGCCCGGCGCGACCGGCGCGCGCAGGAGGCGTCGCTGAAGTACTTCCTGCTCGGCGCGGTGGCGTCCGCGATCCTCGTCTACGGCATCGCCCTGACCTACGTCGGGACCGGCACCATCGACCTGGCGGGGATCGGCGACGCGATCGCGGTGGTCACGACGCCGATGCCGGTCGTGTACTTCGGGCTCGCCCTGATCACCGTCGGGCTCGGTTTCAAGGCCGCGGTGGTCCCCTTCCACCTGTGGACCCCGGACGTCTACCAGGGCTCGCCGACGAACGTCACCGCGTTCATGGCGGCCGGGACGAAGGCGGCGGCGTTCGCCGCCCTGCTCCGCGTGTACCTGATGGCCTTCGGTCGCCTGGACGTCTCGTGGGTCCCGGTGCTCGCAGCGGTCGCGGCCGTGACGATGCTCGTCGGGGCCATCGCGGCCGTGCTCCAGCGCGACGTGAAGCGGGTCCTGGCCTACTCGTCGATCGCGCACGTGGGCTACGCGCTCGTCGGGGTGAGCAGCGCCTCCGTGGACGGGATCTCCTCGACCCTCTACTACCTGCTGACGTACGCGGTCTCGGCGCTCGCCGCGTTCGGTTGCGTGATCGCGATCGAGCGCCGCCGCCGCGGTGAGGTGGCGCTCGTCGACCTGAAGGGGATGGGTCGCCGCGCGCCCGTGCTCGCCGGCGTCTTCGGGCTGTCGCTGCTCTCGCTCGCCGGGATCCCGGCGACCGCGGGGTTCACCGGCAAGTTCGCCGTGTTCACGGCCGGAGTGGACGCGGGGCTCACCTGGCTGGTGGTGGTCGGGGTGATCTCCAGCGTCATCGCGGCGTTCTTCTACCTGCGGCTGATGGGTGCGATGTACCTCGAGGAGCCCGACCTCGAGCACGGCAACGGTGCCGCGATGCCGGTGCTGACCACCGGGCTGTCGGTCGCGATCGCCGCGGCGGTCGCCGCGGTCGTCGTCCTCGGCGTGCTACCGGAGACGTTCGTGACCCTCGCGGACCAGGCCGCATCGATCGCCCGGTGAGCGGCGGGGAGGCTCCGATGACCCGACCGTCCGCTGCCGGCGAGCCCGCCGCGGAGCGCGCCGGGCCGGCCGCGGTCGTCATCGACGACGGCGAGGGCATCGACGTCACCCCGCTGCTCGACGAGACCGAGCAGCGGCTCCGCGCCCAGGTGGTGAGCGCGAACCGGTTCGTGCGTGAGGCGGCGACCCACCTCATCGAGGCCGGCGGCAAGCGCTTCCGTCCGATGCTGGTCGCCGTCTGCGGCCACCTCGGGGAGCCGGACGGGGACCGCCTGGTCGACGCCGGCGTGGTCGTCGAGCTGGTCCACCTCGCGACCCTGTACCACGACGACGTCATGGACGAGGCCGCGACCCGTCGCGGTGCGGCGTCGGCGAACGCGCGCTGGGACAACACCGTCGCGATCCTCACCGGTGACTACCTCTTCGCGCGTGCCTCGGAGCTGTCGGCCGATCTCGGGGTCGAGGTGACGCGGATCATGGCCCGCACCATCGCGACGCTGTGCGAGGGGCAGATCCGCGAGATCCAGGGCTCCGCCGGGGCGCTACCGCCGGAGGTCCCCACGGTGGAGCCGACCGTCGAGCACTACCTCACCGTGATCTCGGAGAAGACCGCGAGCCTCATCGCGACCTCGTGCCGGCTCGGTGCGCTGCTGTCCGGGTGCTCGCCGGACGACGTCGAGGCCGCCGCCCGCTACGGCTGGAACCTCGGCATGGCCTTCCAGCTCTCCGACGACGTCCTGGACATCGAGAGCGACGCCACCGAGTCTGGCAAGACCCCCGGGACCGACCTGCGTCAGGGGGTGCGGACCCTGCCGGTGATCTACGCGCTCGACGACGACCCCGACGGGGAGCTCGCGCAGGTGATGGCCGGCGATCTCGACGACGCGACCGTCGCCCGGGCCCTGGAGCTCCTGCGCGGCGGTCCGGCGCTGGACCGCACGCGCGAGCGGGCCGCGAGCTACGCGGCCGAGGCCGCCGCGTGCCTCGCCGCGTTCCCGGACGCGCCCGCGGTGCGCGCGCTGCGCCACCTCGCCGACTACACGGTGACGCGCACCAGCTGACCGCAGCCGCCCGTCCCGCCCCCGCGCCGGCGATGGAGGGGGGTGCGGGCCACGATGACGGGTCTGGTGCCGGATGCGGCACGCAAGGCGTCTCCGTGCGTCCGTCCCGGCGACGACCCCCCTCCGGCGGTGGTCGGGGCGTGCCCTGCGTTGGGGCGCTGCAAGGGCCACTGCTACGATCGCCGTCCGGCCGCCTGCAGCGGACGACGGTGCGCGGGCGGCCCGCGACGCCCGGACGGACGTGGAGTCCGGGGCCCGACACCGAACCGGTCCGAACTCCGCAGGACCGGGCGAGCGACGTGGTCGGACGGGCCGGTGGG
>CAZADJ010000074.1:0-11623 GCA_964483845.1 uncultured Actinomycetota bacterium
CCGGTCGAGCCGGTCGGGATCATCGCCGACATCACCAAGATCAACGACGCCGACGGTGACGGCGAGTTCAGCGACGAGGAGGTCGCCGAGGACGAGGGCGACGCGGTCGACTTCGAGCTCGAGATCTTCAACGACAACCCGGTCGACGTGATCGTCGTCGAGCTGACCGACAGCTACGGCGACGTCGTGATCGACCTGCTCGCGGGCGAGGTGCTCGACGGCGAGGCCACGCTGGCGAACAACACGTGCGCCGGTCTGGACGGGGCGACGATCCCGGCCAACGAGTCGGTGACCTGCACCTTCACGCTCGAGGGCTACGCGCCCGCCGAGGGTGAGGACGTCACGAACGTCGCGTTCGTGGAGCTCGAGGACCCCGAGACCGGTGAGACCGCCGACGCGGACGACACCTCGAACGTGGGGACGGTCGAGCAGGCGGTGCTGCCCGAGGAGCTCGAGCCGGACATCGAGCTGGTGAAGGAGGCCGACGTCTCCGAGGCCGAGGTCGGTGACGAGATCACCTACACCTACACGGTGACCAACACCGGCGACACGACGCTGACCGACATCACGCTGGACGACGACGTGCTCGGCGAGATCGAGCTCGAGTCGACCACGCTGGAGCCGGGCGGGTCCACGACGGGCACCGCGACGCACACGGTGACCGAGGACGACCTCGAGGCCGGCGAGGTCGTGAACGTCGCGATCGTGACCGGCTGGCCGCCGGAAGGCGACCCGGTCACCGACGATGACGACGAGACCGTCCAGGTCGTGGAGGAGGTCGTCGAGGAGGTCCTCGCCGAGGAGCTCCCGGCGACCGGCTTCGACGCGCTCCAAGCGCTGTTCGCCGCGCTGCTGGCGCTCTCGCTGGGTGGTGTGACCCTGCTGGGGCTGCGCCTCCACGAGCTGCGCAGCCAGATGTACGGCACCGCGTGATCCGGACGCAGGACCGCGACGGGCGGGGACCGGCTCGACCGGGGCCCGCCCGTCGGAGGTCAACGCCGTGACGGCCTCACTGGCCGACGGTGAAACCCACCTCCTCGAGCACCTCTCCGTCGCGCCGGACGCCCGTGCGGTAGTTGCCCGGCTCCTCGAGCAGCCGACCCGGGACTGGGACGTGCACCCGGTCACGGACGCGAGGCAGCCGCACGCCGGTGTCGAGGACCGGCTGCCCGTCCGTCGTGACGACGGTGAGATCGACCGTGACGTCACGGTCGCCCGCCACGTAGTCGATCACCACCACCACGCGCTCACCCGCGGGGAACGGCCCGTCGGTGGTGTCCGTCGCGGCGGGATCGTCGGTGACGGTGAGGCCGGCGACGCGGAACCCGGTCGTCGCGGGCACGGCCGGGTCGTCGGCGTCCCGCACCACGAAGAGACCGATGACCGACACCACGGCGACCGCGAGCAGCACGGCGATGCCGACACGGGTGAGGCGTTCCTGTCTGCGGATCCGGTCGAGGTCGGTCGGCGCCGCCTCGGGCGTGGTCCGCTCGACGTGGTGTCGGGCTGGCGGCAGCTCCTCGGCGAGGCGGACGTTCACGGCGCGACGCACCGCGGTCTCGTCGACCCCGGTCACCGCCGCCGCGACGGCCGGGGCGAGCCCGCACCCCACGATGAGCACGACCGCCTCGCCCTCCGGATCGGTCACGGCACGGGCGAGCAGGCTGCGTCGGGCGCAGCGCAGCACGTCGTCGAGGTCGGTGTCACCCCAGTGACGTGCCTCGTCGAACGCCTCGCTGAGGGCCGCTTCCCGCTCGGGGTGGGGGAGGTGGTGGTCGAGGTACGTGCGGACCACGCGTTCGTGCCCGGGGCAGGGGTGGCGCGTACGCTCGTCCGCGATCGGGTCGGTCGCGAGCGCAGCCATGCCCGGAGGGTAGCGACGGTGGGCGGTGCGGCCGTCCAACCGCCGGCACGCGCGCACGGTCCGCGCGCGCCGCGGACCGCGAGGCCGGGGGGAGGTGCGAGGTGGACGGCGTGAGCCACGGTGTCGGGTCGCACGGGCCGGTGCGTGACCGCACGGGATCCCGTCCCGGTCGCCTGCGGTCCGGGCTGCTCCTCGCGCTGCTGTCGCTGTTGCTGGCCGGCGTCGGCGTCCACACGGCGGCCGCGCAGGTCGCGGGCACGACACCGGAGGTGGACGTCTCGGCCCACGCCGACCCGCCGGTCGCGACCGAAGGCGACACGGTCACGTTCACCGTCCTGGTGGAGAACACCGGTGACGTCCCGTTGGACGACGTGACCATCGCCCTGGGCGACGGTGCCGAGCACGGACACGACGGCGCCCTCCGGCCGGGCGAGTTGGTGGAGCACACCGTGACGGTCGAGATCGCCGAGGAGGACGTGCGCCTCGGCAGCGTCGTGGCCACGTTCGTCGCTGAGGCGACCGACGACGCCGGCACCGTCGTGCGTTCGGCGACGGCGGTCACCGTCGAGGTCCTCGGCCACCCGCGGCACCGTGGCGCCGTGTGGGCCGATGCGCCCGCCGACGACGGTGGGTCGGTCGGCTCCCGCGGTGGGGGCGCCGGCGCCTCGATCGCCGTCGTGGTGCTGCTGACGGTGCTCGCCGCGCTGCTCGGCGGGTGGCTCGTCGGCCGCGTCGGCGGGGCACGATCCTGATCGCCGCCGCACCTCCGGTACCGGCCCGTGACGAGGTGGCCGGACTGGTCCTCCCCGGGCACCGGCGACCGTGGTCGCGACGTGCGGTCGGACGCGCGTCGGTCGGCTCGGCGGAAGCCTGGCTGCTCGGCTACCTGTGGCTGCGGCTCGGGCGCCACGACCTGGCGCGCCGGTGGTGGGACCGTGTCGTGGACCGACGGCTCCTCAGCCGCACACAGGCCTCACGGGCCGCGTCGCTGCGCGAGCTCGGCCTCCACGACCGTGCCGAGGGCGCCGACCGGACCGGCCTGTCGCTCGTGGGTCCCGGCACGCCGCCGGCGGACCGGGCGGCGCTGCTGATCGGTCTCGTCGCCGACGCCGTCGGTCGCGGCGTCGCGACGCTGGCCGCACGGCGCCTCGACCCGGCGGCCGCCGCCGTCGCCGCGTTGGGGTCCGGATGTGACGCGGATCGGCAGCGGATCCGCCTCGGGTGGGTGACCGCGGAGGTGGAGCTGATGACCGGTCGACGGCCGACGGTGGCGCTGCCGCGTCTCGGTCCGGAGGGTGTGGCCGCGCCGCGCCACTACGCCGGCGGGTGCCGCCACCACCTCGCGAAGGGGCTGCTGTTCGCCGGCGTCTCCGACCGCGACGCGGCGACACTGGCCGCCGCGGCCGAGCTGGCACCCCCCGGGCTGGTGTGGGCGGTGCACCTCGCCCGAGCGGACGTCGGTGTCGACGGTGCGCTGGAGCGGGCCCGTGAGGCCCGGCGATCCGTCGTCGCTCCCCGGGAGCTGCGGGAGGCGGTCGCGGCGACGCCGACGGCCCGCCGGCTCGCGTCGCCTACAGCTGGCGGTTGAGGGAGTCGAGCGTCGCGCGGGCGGTGGCGGCGGCGGGGTCGTCCCCCTCGACCAGCGCCGCGCCGAACAGCTCGCGGTCGGTCGGCTCCTCGCGGGACAGGCGCACGCAGACGACGCGGCCCTGGAGCATCTCCGCGAGCGCCGCGCCGCGCAGGCCGAGGCCCCGTGGTGTCGAGGCCGCGCCCCTGACCGCGTCGAGCGTAGCCTCGGCGACCACCCCGAGATCGTGCGTCGTCGGCGGGCGCTCGGCGGTCCCGGTCACCTCCCGCTGGCCGACCGTGAGCAGCACGGTCGCACGGGACATCCCGCCCCGACGACGGACGTCAGCGGCGACGAGCACCGGTCGCTCCCCGCCCAGCAGCCTGATCCGCTCGCGCGCCGGACCGGGCTCCGACGGGGTGCGCGGACCGTCCGCGCCCGGGTCGGTCGCCGGACCGGGGCGGATGCCTGCGGCCCACGTGGTCCGGCGCCCGGCGGTCGCACTCCCGGTCGGGTCGCCCTCCGCGGTCCGGCGTCGCGCTGCGGCGTCCGTCCCAGCGGCGGGCGACGGCTCGTCGGGTCCGGCGACCTCGAGCACGATGACGCGCAGCGGTCCGGAGTGGCGCGTCACCTCGCGCACGACACCGGCGACCTGGTGGCGCAGGCTCGTGCGGTCCGCTCCCGGCTCGCTCAGCACCTGGATCTCGACCGGGCTGCCGGCTTCGGGGTCCGCGGTGATCACCACACCGTCGACGCCCGGGAGCCGGGTCGCGAGATCCTCGGCGACGATCCACGGGTCCTCCTCCGTGGCACCGTGCGGAGCGTCCGGGGTCACCATCCGACCAGCTCCTCGGATATGACCCGCGCGCCGCGTTCGTCGGCGTCGTCGCTCAGGTCGATCATGTGCCCCTCCGCCGCCGGCGGCCGACCGCGAGTCTCGCCCGGCGGCTCGTCGCTGTCCAGCGTCGCCGCGATCTCGACGAGGCGGGCCGCGGCCCGTCGGAAGGCGACCGCGAGCTCCCGGAGCGCCCGGGTGACCTCGTCGTCCCCCTCCGCGGTCACGTCTGCTCCTCTCGGCTCGACTGCCAGGGTTGCGCAGGTCGGCGCCCCTGGCGGTCTGTACGAACGGTCATCGTACGCGCGACGGGCGGGTCAGTCGGTGCTGGCCTCGATCTGGAGCCGTTCGGACGGGAAGTCGGGCCCGAGCCCGTCTGCGAGCCGTGCCCGGACCGCCGCCAGGTCCGCCTCGGGGCCGGTCACCACCGCGACGTGGCGGATCTCGCCGCGTGGCCCCCGGGTCACGTGGCAGCTGCGCACCCCGGGCAGCTCGAGCACGTCACGCTCGAGCGCGAGTGGGCGGCGGGCCACTCCGGAGGCGCGGACCTCCAGCACGGTCCGTCCCGTCCAGGGGGCGCGGGACAGCAGCGCTTCGAGCTCACCGCGCACCGCGGGCAGGGTGCTCGGGTCGGTGACGAGCACCTGGACGCGCACCGTGTCGTCGCCCTCTCGGCAGGACACCGCGGCGACGGACGGGAGCTGGCGTGCCGCCAGCTCCAGCTCGGTGACGGCGTCCACAGCGATCACCGCTGCTTGTCGGCGTACAGGCGCTCGTCGGCGATCTTGAGCAGCCGGTCGGGCTCGTCGCTCTCGTCGGGGCACGTCGCCCAGCCCGCGGAGAACGTGATCGGGCCCACCTCGTCGCCGGCCAGGTCCCGTTGGAGGCGGTGGAGGACGTCGGGCACGGTCGTCGGGTCGGCGTCGCGCAGCAGGAGCGCGAACTCGTCGCCACCGATGCGGGCGGCCAGGTCGCCACGGCGCAGCACCGAGGCCATCGCGTGCCCGACGTGGCGAAGGACCGCGTCACCGGCGGCGTGGCCGCGCTCGTCGTTGAGGTGCTTGAAGCCGTCGAGGTCGAGCATGACGAGCGTCGACCGCCACCCGTAGCGCCGGGCCCCCTCGGCCGCGCGGGCGAGTTCCTCGTCGAAGGCCCGCCGGTTCGGCAGCCCGGTCAACGCGTCGCTGCTCGCCAGCCGTCGCGTGGTCTCCAGCTCGAGGATGAGGGCACAGAGACGCACGAAGGCGCGCTCCTCGTCGGCGGCGATCGCCAGCTCGGGGTCCCCGTACAGGCCGGAGGGTGCCTGGCGGGCGATGCGGCTCGCCCAGCCGCCCGTGAACGGCTCCCTCCCGGCCCGGAACACCTGGCGTCCGAGGGGTGACTCGTCGATGACGAGGACGAGGTCGTCCAGCTCCCAGGCCGTGCGCACCCGGGCGAGCTGCTCGTCGATCCAGGGCAGTCCGGCCTCGTCGAACGTGAGGTCGACCAGGCCCGTGCGCACGGGGTCGGTGGATCGCACGTCGGTGTCAGCCACGGGAGGAGCTCCGGCGGTCGAGGACGTTCGGGAGGGACAACGAGCGTCCCGGCCCCAGGCAACGGAGGGAACGGTCTGGCGATCGGACGGATCGGCGACCGGCGGCGGCCGTCCCGGTGCTCGCTAGGCTCCGGGCCGCTCGAGCGGGAGTGTGCGGATCGTCGTGGAGACCGGTGGAGGTCCCGACCTCGCCCGTGTGGGTGCGGTCGCGGCCGGCGTCGGGGGACTGGTCTGGCTCGCCAAGGGCGGTGCTGCGCTGCTGACCGGCCGGAGCGTCGTCGGAGCGGTGGACCTCGGCACGCTGTTCGTCGCGGTCCAGGTCCTGTTCGGGATCGCGCTGGTCGGTCTCCACCGACGACTCCTGGAGCTCGGTCGCCGCCCGCCGCGGGCCGACCTCCCGGCGTGGATCCCGGGCCAGGGTCGTGAGGGCACGCGAGCCGCGATCGGGCTGCGCCTGGCGGTGCTCGCGGTGCTGCTCGGTGTGGTCCACGTCGGTGCCTGGATCGTCGGAGTGCAGGGTACGGGCCTCGCCGCCGCGGCGGGACTGCTCGCGGGGGCCGCGTGGATCGCGGCCGCGGGGCTCATCGGGGTGACCGTGCTGCGCCGCGTGGCGCTGCCGCCCCCCGCGCACGCCCTCCCGCTCGCGATCGCCATCGGCGCGGTCGGGCTCTTCGTCACGTTCGGGCTGGTGTCGAACTTCCACGGCCCGAGGTGGTTGGAGGTGCCGGTGGTGCTCGTCGGGGTGGCGTGGATGCTGCTGGGGGCGGTGCTCTGGCCGCGGGCGGTCATCCCGGACGGCGACTCACGGGACGTCGCCTGAGGTGGCGTCGTCCCGGACGATCCCATCGGGATCCACGTCGCCCCGGTCGACGTCTCCGAGCCGCACCGCCGCGTCCGAGACCTCGTACTCGAGTCGGGCCAGGGGCGGCGGCGCCGGTCGCTCGAACAGGAACCCCTGCCCGTAGCCGACGTCGATCCGGCGCAGCTCCCGCAGCACATCAGCGGTCTCGATCCCCTCGGCGACGACGCTCGCGTCGATGCGGTCCGCGAACAGCGCGAGCATCTCCGCCAGCGAGTGCTGGACCGGATCGGCGGCGACCTCCCGGGTGAGGGAGATGTCGAGCTTGAGGATGTCGGGGGAGAGCTGCACCACGTGGCGGAAGCTGGCGAACCCGGCGCCGGCGTCGTCGATCGCGAGGCGCACCCCGCGGTCCAGCAGCGGCTCGAGGGCGCGGGTCACCTCCCCGTAGTCCTCGATCGCGGCGTGCTCGGTGATCTCCACCACGATCTGCGACATCGAGGGATCGTCGAGGAGGTCGTGGACGGCGCCGGCCAGCACGGTCCCCGGGGAGGCGTTGACGCTGAGGTAGACGTCGTCGGGCAGCCCGTGCAGGTGCTCGAGGGCGACGCGCATGGCGGTGCGCTCGAGGTCCACGCCGACGCCGAGGCGGGCGGCGTTCGCGAACCAGGTGAAGGGTGGCGCCCCGTCCTCGAACCGGCCGAGCGCCTCCGCGCCGACGACCCGGCCCGACGCGAGGTCCACGACCGGCTGGAGGTGCACCTCGAACCCGTCCCCGTCGACGAAGCGGGCCACCTGCTCGCGGAGGTGGTCGCGCTCCTCGGTCAGGGAGCGCGCCCGGTCGATCTGGTCGGCGATGAGCGACGCGACGGCGCGCAGGAACTGTGCGTCGCGCTGCGTCAGGCCCGCGTCGGGCTCTCGGGACGCGCAGCACAGCGTCCCGTGCAGCGAGCCGTCAGACCGGCGGACGGGGACCCCCACGTAGGAGCCGATGCCGGAGCGCTCGGTGAGCTCCATCGACCGGGTCACCTCGTCGGCGACCGTGTCGGGGACGACGGACGGGATGTCCCCGCGGAGCATCCGGGCGCAGTACGTCTCGCGGATCGGGAGCGAGGTCCCGGACTCGAGGCCGAACGCCGCGGCGTCACCGGCGGCGACCTGCACCACCTGCTCGTTCTCGTCGAGACGTGACAGGTACGCGACGTCGACGTGGAGGTGCTGTCGGATCGTGCGCAGGATGCGCTCGATCGTGAGCTGGGTCGTCGCGATCGAACCCTCGTGCGCGACGTCGGCCCGGGTGCGTGGCGCGGACAGCTCCCGGGTGCGATCGGTGTCGGGACGGTCGGCGGCCGGCTCGTCGGACGGCGCGGGCGTTGCGTCCGGGACCGGCGTGGTGTCCGCGTCGTGTGCTCCCGGCTGTCCGGTCCCCACCCTGCGTCGACCCTTCGCCACACCGTCGACCGCGGTCAGTGAACGTCAGACTACACAAAGTAACTAGTCCTGTCAGCCCACGTTGACCCGCCCCTCGGCGGATCGCGCCGCAGCACCGCCGCCACGGCGGAGCGAGCCTCAGCCGCCGAGGTCGCTCGGCTCGTCGAGCCGCGATCCGTCCGCGTCGTAGCGGTAGATGCCACGGCCGGTCTTGCGCCCCAGCCGTCCGGCGGCCACGAGCCGACGGTGGAGGGTCGTGGGCCGGAACCGGTCGCCGAGGGTGGCGGTGAGGTGCTCGAGCACCTCGAGGCGTACGTCGAGGCCGACCAGGTCGGCCATCTCGAGCGGTCCCATCGGGTGGTTCAGGCCGAGACGCGCGGCCGTGTCGATGTCCTCGGGGCTCGCCACGCCCTCCTCGAGCATGCGCAGCCCCTCGTTGCCGATGAGCGCGTTCAGCCGCGACGTGGCGAAGCCGGGGACGTCGTCGACGCGCACGGTCTCCTTGCCCATGCGCCGGGCCGCCCCCTCGGCGGCCGCCACCGTCGCCCCCACGGTCTGCAGGCCGATGACGAGCTCGCAGAGCTTCATCTTGGGGACCGGGTTGAAGAAGTGCATCCCGACGACGCGTCCGGGCTCGTCGAGCGCGGCCGCGATCTCGGTGATCGACAGCGCAGAGGTGTTGGTCGCCAGCACCGCGTCGGGAGCGGCTGCGGCCCCGGCCTCGCGCAGCACGTCGCGCTTGACGTCGACGCGCTCGATCACCGCCTCGATCACCACGTTCGCCCCCGCTGCGGCGGTCGCGAGGTCGGTCGAGGTGGAGACGCGGTCGCGCGCGGCCGCCGCGCCCTCCTCGCTCACCTTCCCGCGGGCGACGCCGGCGTCGAGGTCGGCGGCGATCCCCCGGGTGGCGTCCTCGAGCTGATCGGGATCGACGTCGACGAGCCGGACGTCGTACCCGCCGACCGCCGCGACGTACGCGATCCCGCGACCCATCGTGCCGGCGCCGATCACGACGAGCTGGCCGTCGTCCCCGGGCTGGTCGTCTGCGGTCATCGACGGCCCCCTGCTGACGTCACGCTGCGGACCGCTCGAGGCTACTACGGGCCGTCCGGCGCGCCTCGGGTCGGGGTCGACGGCCCGGTCCGCCCGCGGCGGTGCGTGCGGAGCAGCGCCAGCGTCGCCAGCACGAGCAGCACCACGGCGACGGTGGTGGCCCCGTCGCGGTGCCACAGCCAGCCGGCGCCAGACCCCCTGAGAGGCTCCCCGTCGCGGGTCTCGAGGACCGCCGTCACGGTGTAGCGCCCGGGGACGAGCGGGGGCCGGACGTCCAGCTCGCGGACGCGCTCGGTCGTCGGCAGGACCACCACCGGCGGCAGATCGACGGTGGCGACCTCTCCGCCCCACCAGCCGCGCACCTCGAGGCGCCCGGTCACCGCCGTGACCGCCTCGCCGCCGGCCAGGCGGAGCTCGATCGCGGCCGTCGCCCTCCGCTGGTCGAGGCCGACGTCGAGCCGTGGGAGCGCGCTGGTGACGACCCCGTCCGGGTCGGGCACCTCGACGACCAGCAGCGCCGCGACCTCGACCGGTGCACGCCCGTCGGCGGAGGCCCGGGCGCGCAGCGACGCGAGGTAGGGACCGGGCGTGGTGCCGTCCGGGACGGTCACCGTGGGACGGATGGTGGCGCGCTCGCCCGGGTCGAGGACGACCTGCGGCTCCGCGAGGGTCATCCACGCGTCCGCGCCCGGCAGCGGGGACGGGGCGATCTCGTCGTCGTCGGGGTCGTGGGGGGCCGGCGCGCCGAGCTCGTCGGCCCGGACCGGGAGCGCCTCGACGGTCAGCTCCAGGCGACGGTCGCCCCCGTTCACCAGGAGCAGGTCGGGCTGGCCGTCGCTGCCGGGGGTCAGCGTCATCCACGCCAGGCCGTGGCGGAAGGCGACCTCGCCGTCCGGGGGGTTCCCGTGCACGTCGACCTCGGCGGGACGCGGCGGGAGGCGGCCCGCCGGGGCGGTCTCGACCGGCGCCTCCCCCCGGCCCGGCAGCGCCTGCGCCGCGACGACGTCGGCGCGCGGCGTGGCGACGGTCGGGCCGAGGGTGGGGGCCACGAGCATCACGGCGACGGTCCCGACGACCCCGGCGAGGGCGACCACCGCCACGACGACGGCGGGGCCGTGGGGGCGGGACGGACGACGGGCGCTCACGCCGCCCGACGGTAGCCACCGACGCCGGCTCGCGTCGCACCACCTCCACGGTCGCGGGAGGGGCCTGGAGTACGATGCCGGCGTGGCGACACGAACGAGCCGAGCGGAGCCGCGCCCGCCGCGCGCGGGGGCGTTGCACGAGCTCGTCGAGATCCTCGAGCTGCAGCGGCCGATCGCCGTCGGCATCGCGCTGGCCGTCGCGGTCGTCGGGTTCACGGTCGCGGTGATCGCTCCCGGTGTGCTGCCGCCCCATCCGATCGTCGGCGCGTCGGTGGGCATCGCCGCCGTCGCGATCGGGGTCGTGGCCGCGGTCGCCGCCGATGCGGGCGACCGCACCGTCCGGGGGGTCCGCCACGTGCGTCCGACCGGCGCGGCGGTCGCGGCGTCCGGCGGCCAGCCGCTCCCGCAGCTGACCGCGTGGGTGACCGAGCAGCTCGAGGACGCCGACCACGTGCGCATCGCGATCGTCGCCGCGGGCACCGACACGAGCAACGCCGGTCCGCTCGCGGAGGCGCTGGGGCGCGCCCTGGCGTACCGCGGCAACCGCGTGCTGGTCGCGGACCTGTCCGTGGAGCACACCGACGGACCTGGGGTGGCCGAGGTCGGTCGCGGCGAGCTGCGCCTGTCACAGGCGGTCGAGTTCGCCCCGGGCGTGGATCTCGCGCGGGTGCGCTCCGGATCCAGCCGCGTCGACGCGCTCGCCGCGTTGCCGCGCGTGACCGAGAGCGTCGCCGGACAGGTCGACGTGTTCATCGCGGCGCTGCCCGGGCTGCGCCACCCCGGTGCGCTCCTCGGATCCACCGCCGCGGAGCGCAGCCTCCTGCTGGCGATCGAGGGCGTCTCCAGCCGGGTGGAGGTGCTGGCGGGGATCGAGGCGCTCGAGACCGCGCGGGCGCCGGCCGACCTCGTGATCCTGCCGCCCGGCGTCCGCCTCCCCGCGTTCGAGGATGAGCCCCCTCCAGCCGCCCCCGAGGGGAGCGGGGCGCCCGTCGATCGGAGGGCGGGGTCCGGTGGGACGGACGTGCCAGCGGTTCCGGAAGAGGCCGCACCCAACGTCGCGGACGACCCCTCCGGCCACGCGGCGGCGGACGACGCCGCCGACGACGTCGATCGGGCCGGCGACGCAGAGGACGAGGCGGAGGACGAGCCAGCGGACGCGCCCGGGCACGCGCCTCGAGCGCCCGACGCCGATCGGCTGCTCGAGGCGGAGGACGAGCGTTTCGAGGTCCCAGACGCCCACGACCTCGCCTTCCTCGACGGTGAGGACCAGCTGCCCCCGAGCGAACACGCGACCGAGCAGCAGCTGCGCCTCCTCGACGACAGCGGCTCCGACGACGGCGCGACGGAGCGCGCTGCGTCCCCGGCAGCGGGTGAGGCGCACTCCGCACACGACGA
>CAZADJ010000075.1:0-5547 GCA_964483845.1 uncultured Actinomycetota bacterium
CCGCGAAGCTCCGCAACGCCACCCGGGTGATGCAGGAGAAGCTGGAGCTCGCGGAGCGGGCGATCGAGCAGGTACCGGTCCCGCAGCACGGTCTGGTGATGGCGGCGATGGAGCTGCGCGTCGCGATCTCGAGGGCGATCGACCTCGCGCGCGACGACCGGCTCCACACCGACGCGGAACGGTCGTCGGTCAGCTGACCGACGCCGGGCGGGTCCCGTCGTCCCGGCGGGCCTCGTCCTGCCGCTCCGTGCCGTGCACCTGACGCTCCAGGTGCTCGATCTCCAGGCGGCACAGGCGCCGGTGGATCGCGCTCCACTCCTCGAGCGACAGCTCGAGGGAGCGCAGCTCCTCCCGGAGCTCCTCGATCTCGTCGCGATCGACGGGATCACCGCGCGCGAGTCGGTCGCGGCCGTCCCGGATCCGGTCCTCGACCTGCTGGGCCTCGTCGTCCCACGAGAGGTAGAGGCCCGGGTGGTCGAGGTGCTCGGCGAGGGCTGCGGCGATGCGCGACGACTCGCGGCGACGACCGATGACCGTGATGTCGGTCGCGTGGAGCACCACCTCGAACGGCTCCCCCTCGACGTCGCCCTGGACGCTGCGGATCTCGCGGGCCACGCGGTCCCGGCGGAAGATGCTGGCCTCGGTCCACGCCAGTGCTTGGAACAGCCGACGGATCGGTGCGGGCGGCCGGGTGATCTCCGCGTCGAGGCCGATCCCGGTCACGATCCCGTGGATGCGTCCGATCACCTCGTCGTAGACGTCGTCGGGGACCATCACCGCCATGTGCTCCAGGTCTATCCGTCGGAGGATCCGGGAGCCCTTGACCACCGGGACGGTCACGACGAGGGCAACGACCACGACGCTGATGACGGCCGTGTACGCGTAGCCACCCACCACGTTGCGGGCGAGCGCCGCCGCACCGTCGGGCTGGTTGTGCATGCGGCTGATCACCGCTCCGTTGAGCGCCGGGATCGCGGCGGCGCCGGCCAGCGCGAGCCACCGGACCAGCTGGTCGTCCTCGGGGAGACCGGGGGTCGTGAGCTCGGCGAGGTCAGGTGCGACGGACGCGGTCAGGAGGGCGAGCCACGCGAGGGAGAGCACCCCGACGAACGCCACCTTGTCGTCGTCGCGGGATGGGACCCGACCGAAGAAGGTGATGGTGGCGAAGCCGAAGATCTTGCTGAACGTCTTCGCGAAGGCAACGGCGAGGAGACGGAACAGCGGCACCGGCGCCACCTCCGGGTCGATCGGGATCCGGACCGTCGCGATGGACCGCGGGGCCCGACCCAGTATCCCCCCGGAGAGCGCGACACGGCTCGGTCGTGCCACGTCCGCTCGCGTCGGCCGTCAGGCGGTGTCCGTCCGTACCCGTCGGCGTCGACCCGTCACCCGCGGTCCGGGTCGTCGCTCGTCACGCGGAAGCATCGCCTTCCTGGGGCCGCCACGCGGTGAGTGTGACCGCGGTCGCGACCTTATCGTGCTGCTCGGGTGGCAGGAGCTCGCGCATCAGGCTGATGAGCTCCGGGGTGAACAGCGGGTAGCGCTCGATCTCGTCGATCCCCATCCGCTTCCGTTCGTGGACGGTGACGTCCGTGTAGCCGATCTTCTCGATCTTGTGGGCGAAGACACGCTCCGCCAGGGCCCCGGCTACTCACCCGGCCCACGCCGACGGGTGCGTGAGCACCTCCGAGGGCAGTTCCTCCTCGCGGATGGTGAAGTCCGAGACGACGAGGCGCCCCCCGGGCCTGGTGACGCGGAAGGCCTCGGCCAGCACGCGGCTCTTCCGCGCTGCCAGGTTGATCGCCCCGTTGGACATCGCGACGTCGACCGACCCGTCGGGCAGCGGGATGGCCTCCATCTCTCCGGTGAGGAACTCGGCGTTGCTCAGGTCCGCCTCGGCGGCGAAACGACGGGCCCGCTCGACCATCGCGTCGAGCATGTCGATCCCGATCGCACGGCCGTCGGGCGCGACTGCCGTCGCAGCGAGGAGCGTGTCGATGCCGGACCCGCAGCCCAGATCCACGACGTCCTCCCCGGGCTGCAGTTCCGCGTGGGCCACGGGCGTGCCGACACCCAGGGCCCAGTTCCGGGCGCCCTGCGGTAGCCGTGCGAGGTCGTCCTCCTCGTACAGCACCGTCGCGGGGCCGTCGGGCTCGTCGAGTGCCTCGTAGACGTCGACGACGAGATCGCGGATCTCGTCACGGAACATCAGGTCACGTGTCATGGAACCTCCTGCTCCGGCGTGGTCTCCCCGTCCTCGAGGTCACGCAGGAACGAGGTGAGGCGTCCCTCCACGTCCTGCGGGAGCTCCGGACGTGCCGCGTCACCGAGGAACCGCCGCAGCTCCTGCGCGAACTCGAGCTCCCCGCAGCAGCGGCGGCAGAACGCGAGGTGCTCCTCGATATCCGCGCGCTGCTCCTGCGCGAGCTCGTGTTCGATGTAGTGCCAGAGCTGCTCCACCGCCTCGCTGCAGCTGATCATCGCACGGCTCCTTCCCGGTCGCGCAGCAGGTCACGCTCGTCCGCGTAGGCCCACAGTTCGCGCTCGAACAGCTTACGGCCACGGTGCAGCCGCGAGAGCACCGTGTTCTGCGGGACCCCGAGGAGATCCGCGACCTCCCGGGTCTTGTAGCCCTCCATGTGGACGAGCACGAGCGGGACGCGGTAGATCGGCTTCAGACGCTCGAGCACCGTCCAGACGTCCTCGAGCTCGAACGAGGACAGGAAGTCGAGGTGCAGGCTGTCGGAGTACGGGAGCGGGTCCTCGACCGCCAGGGTGCGGTAGAGCGAGTAGCCCTCGAGGTCATCGAGGGACTCCTCCTCCGGCCCGCGACCCTCGTGGCGGAGGTGGTCGCTGCAGCAGTTCACGAGGATCCGCTTCAGCCAGGCGGGCAGGGCCTGCGGGTCGCGCAGCTCGTCGTAGGAGCGGTACGCCTTCAGCAGGCTCTGCTGCACGAGATCCTCCGCGGCGTCGGGGTCGCCGACGAGCCGCCGGGCCAGCGAGTAGAGCCAGGGGAGGTGGGGCTCGGCCACCTCCCCGAAGCTCAGACGTGTCATCGTCCGGGGTGCCTCCGCTAGTCGGCTCAACGGTCTCCCACCGCCGGTCGTCGTCAACGGTCCCCGTAGGTCGTGCAGACGCGGCGCGTGTCGCGGTACGTGGGCTCCGCGTCGGCCAGCTCGCGGAGCCGAGCCGCCCACGACTCCGTCTCGGGGCGCTCGTTGTTGCGCTCCGCCTCCTCAGCCGAGGTGAAGTCCACCTCGATGACGTGCCGCCCGGGCGTCTCCTCGTCGGCGAGGACGCGCGCCCCGAGGTAGCCAGGGGCCACCCCCTTCTGTTCACCATCCCACGCGGACACGTGCGCGTGAAGGGCCTGCTCGTCGACCCCGTCGACCTCGATCAACTGCGTGAAGCTCATCTCCGTCTGCTCCTGTCGTCGTGACGCGTCGTCATGCGTCGTGGCGCCCGGTCGTGTCGGTCCGGGTTCAGACGACCTCGAGCGTCGTCGTGACCGGCACCGGCTCGGCAAGCGTGTCGCGCACCGGCGACGTGTCCTGTACGTACTGACACAGCTCCTCGAGCTGCTCCGGGGTCGCGTCGGGGCTCGACACGGTCCCCGTGACGCGGATCTCGGTGAAGCCGGGCCGCGGCCCGTCCAGACCGAGGAACGGCCCGACGTCGAGGTCCCCCTCGATCTCGTAGTCCATGCGGGTGATCTCGATGCCGCGCGCGGCCGCGTTCGCGATGTAGCCGACCGCGTAGCAGAAGCCCAGCGCCTGGAGCACCAGCTCGACCGCGTTCGGCCCGCGGTTCTCGCCGAGCAGGATGGGGGGCTCGTCGCCCTCCAGCCGGAAGGGCTCCTCGCGCGAGGTGTCCTCCTCGCCGGCGTGGACGAACCGTCCGATCTCGCCGACGTTGTAGGTCCCGTCCTCCCAACGGCTGGACGCCCGGAACGTGAACCTCCCGACGTCCTCGTGGTTCTTCACCGCGTCGATCGTCTCCAGCAGCTGGTCCACGTCGATCCCGTTGCGCACCGTCACCGTGTCCGCCATCGGTTCCCTCCTCGGTTCCGTCCGGTTCGTCGCCCGTCACCTCTGAGGACGAGGATGCTGCCCGCCGTATTGCAGCGCGGCCCGATCGGGGCCGCGATCAGGTGGGCTTGCGCCCGAAGAACGGGTAGCCGAACACCTCGTACGTGCGGGCGTTGGCCTCGCCCGGCGCGCCACCGAAGGTGTCGATCGGGTCACCGACCTCGATGTCGGTGAAGCCGGCGCTGGCGAGGAGCTGCTGCCAACCGTCGGTCGACTGCCCGCCGGCGATGCAGTCCGTCCAGAGGTCGATGTCGCAGACCGCCTCCTCGGGCACCGGCCGGCCGACGGCGATGTCCGCGAACTGGACGCGCCCCCCGGGCTTCAGCACACGGAAGATCTCCGCGAACACCCGCGGCTTGTCGGCCACGAGGTTCAGGACCCCGTTGGAGATCACGACGTCGGCCCACCCGTCGTCGATCGGGAGCT
Source organism: uncultured Actinomycetota bacterium (assembly GCA_964483845.1). GTDB lineage: Bacteria > Actinomycetota > Nitriliruptoria > Nitriliruptorales > JAHWKO01 > CAZADJ01. Next base: position 4,515 of record CAZADJ010000075.1, read on the forward strand.
CCTCGGCGATCCCCTCCCGGAACTCGACGTGACCGAGGTCCAGCAGCCGAGCCGTCTCCCGCGACTTCTCCAGCATCTCCGGGGTCATGTCCACCCCGACGACCCGCCCGTCGGGTCCGACGAGGTGCGCGGCCACGAACGTGTCGAAACCGCCCCCTGAACCGACGTCGACCACGTGGTCACCGCGTCCGAGCGGGCGCATCGAGAACGGGTTCGCGACCCCGGCGAACGACTCCACCGCCCGGTCCGGGAGCCGGTCGACCAGCTCCCGGTCGTAGCCCAGCAGCCGGGACAGCGGCCGGCCGGTGTGGAAGTGGAACCCGCCCGTCGGCTCCAGGGCCACCTCCCGGTACTTCTCCCGCACCGAGGCCCGCAGTTCCTCGGGCTCGACGGCCAGCTCCTGTGTCGGGTGTGTCGCGCTCATCGATCCTCCTCGTGTGGTCCCTTCGGAGGGGAGGACGATGACACGGCCCGCTTCATTGCAGCCCGGTCTCGACGCGCCGACCGTCGCGCCCGCTCGGGAACGGGCGCCGCCCCGGCGCTGCTCAGGCCAGGGCGGTGCGGTGCCAGCAGAGGCAGAAGGGGTGGCCGGCCGGGTCGGCGTAGACCTGGAAGCCCTCCTCGGCGGTGAGGTCGGGAGCCTCCCGCAGCAGCGTTGCTCCGAGCTCGATCACCTCGTCGTGGGCGGCCTCGAAGTCCGTGACCCACAGGTCCAGGTGCACCTGTTGCTGCTGATCGCCGTCCGGCCACTCGGGTGTCACGTGGTTCGGGGCGAGCTGGACGCCGATCCGTGGGGTCCCGTCGGGATCCAGGACCATGTGCCAGTCGTCCTCGGCGTCAACCGAGCCGCCCAGCACGCTGGCCCAGAAGCCGCTGACGGCCGCGAGGTCGGACGCGTCGAGGACGACGACCTGGTACCTGATGTCCATGGTGTGCTCCCGTCAGGTTCTCGCGGACCGTACACCGGCTGGTGGCACCCCCGCGCCGGCTCAACGACGGGACATCAGGCCACACACCGCACCGGTGACCGTCA
>CAZADJ010000075.1:5647-11603 GCA_964483845.1 uncultured Actinomycetota bacterium
TGGTCCAGACCAGGGAAGGGCGGCGAGGATGGCGGCTGCCCCGGCGGCCAGGAGCAGTCCGGTTGTCGGTCCGCCGGCGTCGAGCAGGGGGGGTAGCGCGGCGGTTCCGGCGATGCTGCCTGCGTAACGGGAGGTCGACAGCAGGCCGGAGATGGCGCCTGCGTTGTCCCGCGGTGCGCGCTCGAGTCCCACGGTGAAGAGTCTGCTGAGCATCATCCCGAGCCCGAGGCCTGCCAGGATGAGACCTCCCGTCAGCCACGTGGTGGTCGTGGGAAGGAGGGCCGGTCCCAGCAGCGCCACCGCCGTCGCGCCGGCTCCGACCCGGAGGGAGCGACCTCGGCCGATCCACGCTCCCACACGGGTCGCGATGAGCGCACCGGCGGCCGAGGCGAGGATGAAAGCACCGAGCAGCAACCCGGATGCCACGGTCGAGGAACCTTCGGCGTCGAGGCGCAGGGGGACGACCAGCAGCACGACGTACAGGGCGAGGTTGACCAGAGCGATGCCGGTCGCGGGGAACACGAGGGTCCGCCACCGCTGGGGTGACGGTGACGTGTCCACAGGAGGTGGGGCCCCGGCGTCCTCGCTGTGTCGACCGGTCAACTGGGGCGCCACGGCGAGGCCGGACAGCACGGTGAGGGCGAGGAACGCGGCGCGCCAACCTCCCGCGGAGACGACGACCCCTCCCGCGGCGACCCCGAGGACCCCACCGCCGGCCATGGTGGCCGTGAACCTGCCGACGGCGCGTCCGCGGGCGGGGTCGGGGACGTGGCGACGGATGAGCGCCAGGCTGGCGGGCACGACGGCGGCGCCGGCCACACCTTGCAGCAGCCGGGCCACGATCAGGGGGCGGAGACCGGGAGCCGCCGCTGCGGCGGCCGAAGCCGAACCGAGCAGGACGGTGCCCGCCAGCAGCAGTCGGTGTTGACCGAGCAGGTCTCCCAGCCGACCTGCCGGCGTCTGGAGCGTGGCGACGAGCAGGAGGTAGCCGGTCACGAGCCACCACACCGCTTCCGTCCCGAGGTCGAGGTCAACCATGATCGCGGGGAGCGCGACGGCGACCACGGTGGAAGCGACCGCGACGAGCGCCGCCGCCGGGAGGATCGAGACGAGCAGTGCCCGGGTCCGGACGGGAGGGGGTGCCGGCGGGCTCAGCCCGTCGGAAGGGAGGTGATCGGCCGGCATTGCAGCAGGTGCAGCTGACCATCGTGGTAGGCGCATTCGAGGTCGACCGGCCATCCCATGTGGCGTTCGAGATCGACGGCGAGACGGGCGAGCTCGCGACACTGCGCTCCCGTGAGGGCCGGCTCCCGACGTCGATGGGTGGGGACGTCGACCTCGTGGGTGCCGTGGCGGCCGGTGACGGTCTGGATGTCCTTGTACGCGATGGTCCGCTCGACAACGGACAGGTCCCGGCCGTCCAGCACGTAGCAGTCCGGGGTGACCGTTCCGGCGACGACGGATTCGCCCAGCCCCCACGTCGCGTTGATCATGATCTCGTCGCGGGTCCTGCTGATCGGGTTGGCGCTGAAGACGACCGCGGACACATCAGCGTCGACGAGTTCCTGGACGAGCACACCCATGTGGGTCTCACCGTCGAGGTCGTGGGTGTCGCGGTAGGCGCGCACCCGCTCGGTGGATGCGGACGTGTAGCAGGTGAGCACGGCGTCGGTGACCTGGCGCACGCCGACGGCGTTGAGGACCGTGTCGTGCTGACCGGCGAACGACGCCTCCGCGGTGTCCTCATCGACGCCGGAGGACCGCACGGCGACCCGCGAACGGTGCAGCGGACCACCGCAGAGCTCGCGGTAGGCGGGAGCGATGAGCCGTCGGACCGACCTCGCGGCGGAGCGGGGATCCGTACGTCGCAGGCGACGGTGCGCGTCCACCGGCAGGCAGAAGCCTGACGGCACCGACCACCGTTGCGCGAGACGGCTGAGGTTGGCTGCCTTCGCTCCGACGCGCCTCGGGTCGGAGGCCGCGGGGTCATCGAGCCAGTGGATCGGCACGTCGTCCAGCGCCGGCCCCGTGTCCGCGAGGCGCCGCAACCGACCCACGAGGGTCACGAGATCACCACCTCGCCGCCGGTCCCGTCGACGAGCACGTGGCTCCCGTCGGGGATGCGGCTGGTCGCCTCACCGGTGGCCACCACGCAGGGGATACCCGCTTCGCGCGAGACGATCGCGGCGTGGGACAGCGGCCCGCCACGATCGGTGACGATCGCACCCAGGAGCGGCAGCACGACGTTGAACGCCTCGGAGGTCGTCCGTGCCACCAGCACGTCGCCGTCGTCCAGCCGGGCGAACTCCTCGGGTCCGATGATGACCCGGGCGGTGCCCTCGTACCGGCCAGGGCTGGCCGGCGCCCCACGGAGCACACCGTCGTCAGCTTGGCTCTCTCCACGGCCGAGGAACCCGCCGATCTGCGCGAACACCGCGGCGTTCATCTCCCGCAGGCCGGACGGCAGCCACTCGGCCGGCGGCGGTTCGCTCGGCTCGCCGCCCAGCGCCGCCGGTGCGTCGTAGTCGGCGTGCTCCCGGCGGAACCGGGCCCGTTCGGCCAGCTCCGCACCGTCCGGGCCGCCGGTGCCGGCGGCCAGCGCACGGACCTCGCTGCTGGTCGCCTCGATCAAGTGGACCGGTTCCTCCAGAGCGCCGCGCGCCACCAGCCGCCGGCCGAGCTCGAGGAGCGCCTGGCGGAAGATCCCGGCCGCCCACACGTCACCGAACACCGACCGCTCGTCCCGCATCCGGTAGGTGGCCAACGTGTCCTCCAGCAGCTGGTCGAACCGACCGCGTTCCTCGGGTGGGACCTGGCTGCGCACCGCCGCGGCGCGCTCGTCCAGCGCGTCCTGATCGGTACCAGCGGATCCACCCTCAACGGCAGTGCGGATCGTGCGAGCCATCAGCTCGGGCACCTCGACGAGCGTCGGGTTGCCGTGGTCGATCGAGTCGCCCACGAGCCGGCAGCCGATCACTTGCCGGTAGTCCTCGTAGGCCGCCCCGAGCTCACCATCCGCAGCCGCCAGCCGTCCGAGCAGCACCTCGGGCTCGCCGTCGAGCCAGCTCCGCGCGGTCGCGTCGTCGCGGACCGCCGCGGCGAGCCGGGTCAGCTCCGGTGACCGTCCCGACGACACCGGCGACGCACCCTCGAGCAGCTCGAGCACCGCGTGGCGATCACCGGTCCATCGATCCATCGCGACCAGCAGCAACCCGACCGGCAACATCCCACCGTTGTAACGGTGGTGGATACCGATCAACCGTCGCAGCGTCTCCCGACACTCGTCGACGTGCTCGAGCAGTTCGGCGTCGGACAGACCGGCACGGTCGACGGCCGCGTTCGCCCGGTTGTCCGCCACGATGGCCGGCTTGGCCTCCTCCTCCCACCGTCGGAGGTCGGCGAGCCACAACCGCTCCTCCAGCGCCCGTTCGGCCGCACGGCGACGGGCCCGCAGCTGCGGGTGCAGCCGGACCAGCACCTTGAACACCAGCTTGGGAGGCGGTCCCGAACCGCCGCCCTCGGGCTCGCCGACCGCATGCATGCGGGCGTAGCCGAACCCGTTCACGAACGCGGTCTCGAAGTAGTCCAACAGCAGCCCGTAGCGGCTGGTCCACTCCTTGACGTACGGCACCGTCGCATCCGGGTAGATCTCGCGGTAACTGGCCGGCACCGGCCGCGGCCAGTGGTCCTCGTCGCGCTGCCACACCCCCGGTCCCGGAGCCTCGAAGTCCAGTCCCGCGGTCCTCCCGGTCGTCGCTGTTCGCATCGTCACTCCTCTCGATGCCTGTCGCTGTTCGTGCCTACCCGTCGGCGGCGACGGGGCGTGGGGAGTACTGCTCCAGCTGTGGGGACTGGTCGCCCGGCAGCATGTGCATCGCGTCGGCGATCGTGTTCGCGAAACTCGCTTGGGCGACCACGGCGAGCAGTTCGATGATGTCCGCGTCGTCGAAGCCGACCGCTCTGAGCGCGTCCAGATGCTCGGCACTCATCCGCTTGGGATCGCGGGCGCCCTGCCGGGCGAACGCTGCAACCGCACGCTCACGGTCACTGAGTCCGCTGTGATCCTGCTCGGCCAGGGCCTCGAGGTGGGCGGCCGGGTGTCCGAAGGTGTTGACCAGCTCCTCGCCGTGGCTCGCCGCACAGTAGGTGCACTCGTTCGTCTGGGACACCACGACGAACGCCAACTGCTTGAGGTCGGGCGGCAGGTTCCCGCCGTACATGACCTCTGCGAACTGGCCCAGCGCGGCCTTCAGCACGTCGGGGTTGTTGGCCAGCATCCGGGGGAACGCAGGGATCTCGCCACCCGCGTTGCGGGCGCGGTCGAGCACGTCACGGGTCTCGCCGTCGAGGTCCTCCAGGACCGGGTACTCGATGAGCGGCATCGCTGCTCCCTCCACTTGCAGCCTCGGACACTCGGACAGTTCGTGTGAGAGAGTATGTAATGATTTGGGTCTGTCTGTCAAGCGGGTAAGATGATCACCGTCCGTGACGATGGAGGCGCCGTGGCCGAAACCGTGGAGACCCGCAGCTACCACAGCCCGCTCCGCGAGCGGCAGGCCGCCGCCACCCGCAGCGCGATCCTCCACGCGGCCGCTGAGCTGATCCTCAGCGACGGGCTCGCCGACTTCTCGATGCGTGAGGTCGCCGCCCACGCCGACGTCTCGGAGCGCACCGTCTACTACCACTTCCCGAACCGGCAGGCGCTCCTGGACGGGCTGGCCGACTGGGTCGACGACCACCTGCGCGAGCGCAGCCTCCAGGCCGACCCACGCGACATCGAAGACATGCCCGGACGGATCGCCGCGATCTTCGCCGCCTTCGACGACCTCGGTGCCCCCGCACGGGCGATGGCGCGACTGTCCGCCGCCCGGGGCATGCGATCGGCCGCCTACCGCGAACGCACCGCCGCGTTCCGTGACCGCTTCGCCGACGTTCTCGACCCGCTACCCGACGACCAGGCCGACCGTCGCTTCGCGCTCATCCGCCACATCGTCAGCTCGACCACCTGGCTGACCCTCCGCGACGAGTTCGAGCTCGACGGGCAGGACGCCGCCGAGACGATCGCCTGGGCGCTGGAGACCCTCCTCGAGGACCTGCGCGAACACGGCGACGACCGACGCACGCGATGACCCAGATCCCCTGTCGCGTCTCGGCCATTCCACCAGCCCGTGGCTGGCGGCCTTGCGGCGTCGGGCCGGTCCCGCCACGCATCGTCCGAGATCGTCTGTGTCCTGTGACCGCGAACAGGTCAGTTCGCGGTCGACCGCGTCCGACCGGGTGACCGCGCGTCCGCCGCCGACGCCGGGATCTGGGGCCGGTGGTCGCGGACCAGTGCCACCGTCGTGACCCCCAGGGCTGCGACGTACAGCAGCGGTCCGATACCGGTCTCGACCACGGAGACGTGGCCGGGGACGATCTCACCCATCACGAACGCCAGGTCGACGATGCCCAGCACCACCGCGTTCAGCCAGTAGCCCAGAGCACGGCCTTTGGCGACGAGCGTGACCGCGACCACCACGGCCATCAACCCGAACCCGATCAGCTCGGCGGCGTGCTCGGCGATCAGGTGCGAGGCGTGGAGCATCGGCCCGTCGACCGTCTGCACGTCGAACTCGAAGAACGACAGCATCGAGGCGGGCCCCGAAGCGGCGAACCTCGCCAGCGGGATGGCTCCGACGACGACGTGTAGCAACCCCCAGGCGACGTACAGTCCTGCGCCGAGCTTCCACAGTCGATCCGTCGCGTCGGCCATCTCCACACCCTTGTTCTTACGCGTGTAAGATCCACGGTAGGGAGGTATCTTACACGTGTCAAGAAGTGACCGGACCCGCGCGGCGATCCTGCAGGCTGCCTGGGAGCTGTTCGACGACGCCGGCAGTCGAGCGGTACGCATGCAGGACGTGGCGGACGCCGCGGGCGTGACCCGCCAGACCGTCTACTTCCACTTCGACAACCG
>CAZADJ010000076.1:0-3677 GCA_964483845.1 uncultured Actinomycetota bacterium
CGGGTTCGCGCGGTTCGTCGTCGTCCTCGGGGTCGAACTCCTCGTCCTCGACCGCCGGATCGATCGCCAGGGGGTCGACCGGGTCGGCCGCGCCCACGAGGACGTCGATCGCCTCCTCCAGCGTCGGCTGGAGGATCACGTCGTTGCCCATGACGACCGCGACCTGGGCGAGCTCGGGGATCACCGCCTGCGGGTTCTGGATGAACAGCGGCTCCACGTACAGGATGGAGCGCTCGATCGGGATCACCATCAGGTCGCCGCGGATCACGTCCGACCCCGCCCGGTCACGCAGCGTGATGTACTCGGAGATCGTCGGATCCTGCTCGATCCGCGCCTGCGCCTGCGCCGTCCCGAGGATCGTCTCGGTCGGGAAACGCACCGCGAACAGCTCCCCGTGCACCCCCGGGTCGGAGCGGCCCGCCAACCACGCGATCATGTTCGGACGATCGCGCGCGAGGTAAGGCTGGATCAGGACGAACTCCTCCTCGCCCTCGCCCGGCAACCGCATCAGCAGGTAGTAGGGCTCGAGCGGCGTGCCCGGCGCGGAACCGTTCTCGATCGCCGCGGCGTCGGGGGGGATGTCCCACTCGTCCGCCTTGGTGTAGAAGGCGTCGATCGTCGGGATGTGGTAGGTGCGGTAGACGTCGGCCTGCAGCCGGAAGATGTCCTCCGGGTAGCGGAAGTGCGCCGCGAGCTCCGACGGCGCCTCCTCCATCGGGCGGAACGGAGCGGGGAAGATCTCCTGCCACGCGGCGATGATGGGGTCGTCGGGGTCGACGACGTAGAGGTCCACCGTGCCGTGGTAGGCGTCGACCACGGCCTTCACGCTGTTGCGCACGTAGTTCACGACCTCGTCACCGAACAGCCGGCGCTCCGAGTACGGGAAGTGCGCCGAGTTCGTGTAGCCGTCCTGGACCCAGACGATGCGGTTGTCCAGCACGACCGGGTACGGATCGTCGTCGAGGATGAGGTAGGGGGCGACGGCCTCGACGCGCTCCTGGACCGTGCGCCGGAAGATGACGCCGGACTCCCCGGTGATCAGGCTCGACAGGACGAAGTTCGGGTCGGCGAAGCGCAGCGCGAACGTGGCGCGACGCGCCATGTTGCCGATCGGGACGTCCCCCTCGCCCTGGTACTGGGTCCGGACCTCCTCGTTGGTCTCCGGGTCCTCGAAGGCCAGCTCGTGGTTGTCGGTGTGCACGATCGAGTACAGCTCGTGCGTCCGACCGAAGTAGACCGCCGGGTTGTCGGGGATGAGCGCCTCGGCGTCGGGGCTGCCGTGCTGCGGGGGGATGTCCCGGGCGAGGAAGACCGGCTGGCCCTGCTGGGTGGCGAGGTTCACCTGGGAGGCGACCGCGCCGTGGCCCTGGGTGTAGGTGAGGTGGATGTTCTGCCAGGTCCGCGACGCCTCGTCCAGGCCCTCCGGTCGCAGCTCCCGGACCGCGATCATCACCTGGCGGGGGTCGCCACCGAACGGGTAGCGGTCGACGCTCACCGGGGAGAACTCGTAGTAGCGCCGCAGCGCCTGCAGCTGGAGGAAGGTGGTGTCGAGGATGTCGGGCCGCCACAGGCGCACGTTCTCGAGCGTGAGCTGGTGCTCGTCGACGTCCTCCTGGGAGAAGTCGTCACGCACCTCGAAGCGGGTCTCCTCCGTCTCGTCGAGCCCGTAGGCGAACCGCGTCGCCTCCATGTTGCGCCCGATGTACTGCTCCTCGCGGTCGAGCTCCTGGGGGTCGACCTGGAGGCGCTGGATCGCGGCCGGGTAGATGCCCTGGAGGATGATCGAGCCGAGGATCAGCAGCCCGATCGCCGCGCCCGGCAGCACCCAGCCGCGCTTCCGGATGTTGTAGAAGACGAGGATGATGGCGAGCACCGAGACACCGAGCAGCAGGTGCAGGGCCGGCAGCTCGGCGTTCGCGTCGGTGTAGGCCATCCCGGTGACGGTGCCGCGGGTGGAGAAGTTGAGGTGGAAGCGGTCGAGCCAGTAGCCCCAGGCGTGTGCGCCGAGCACCAGCGCCAGCAGCACCGAGAGGTGGGCCTTGGCCTGCGGCGTCACCTTGTCGCCGGGGACCTCGGGCCGGATGGAGCCGAGGAGGTAGTGCGCGCCGGCGGTGACGATCAGGGTGAGCAGCAGCGCGGTGAACAGCCAGCCCTGCACGAACGACAGCCACGGGAGGTCGAAGACGTAGAAGGACGCGTCGCGACCGAACGACGGGTCGGTCCAGCCGAACTCGCCGCCGTTGATCCAGAGCAGGAACCGCTCCCACTGCGCCGCGACCGCGCCGCCAGCCGACAGCGCGAACAGCAGGGCCACGCCGACGATGATCCAGGGGATGTAGGGGTCGGCCATCTGCCGGTACCGCTCGACGACCGCCTCGCGCTCGGAGGCGGGGACGATGATCGGCTTGAGGCGGCGCGCGATCCACAGGTTCGCCGCGATCAGCACCGCGAGCGCGAGCCCGAAGCCGGCCCCGAGCCCGATCTGCGTCACCAGGATCCCGGTGAAGATCTCGCGGTAACCGATGGCCTCGAACCACCAGAGGTCGGTGAGGAAGTTCGCGACCCTGGTCGCGGACAGGAACGCGATGACCACGAGCACCGCGATGACGAGGCCGAGCCGTTCTCTCAGGAGCTTGCGCACGGGGGGACTACCTCGCAGAGGTGGGCGAGCCCACAGTGAACCACCGCGGGTGGGCGGCGCAACCCGGACGCGGGCGCCACGGCCGGGCGGGCGCGACCCCGGTCGTCGACGAGCGGCCCCCGGACAGGGCCACCGTCACGGGCGGGCGGACCGAGCTCGGCTCAGCCGCCGCCCGGGTCGTCCTCGTCGGGGAGGAGCGCGTCGAGCTCGCGGACCGCCGAGCGCACGCGGCGGACCAGCCGTCGGTGGCCCTCCGACAGCCGCTGGATCTCGTCGAGCAGGCGCTCGCGCTCCTGCCGGGCCGAGGAGACGAGCTGCTCGCGCTGACGCTGGCCCTCCTCGACGGACCGCTCCGCCTCGCTGCGAGCGGCGGACAGGGTCCGATCGGCTTCCTCCCGCGCGGCGGCGACGACCGACTCTGCATCGTCGCGGGCGGCGGAGAGGATCGAGTCGGCCTCGACGCGGGCGCCGACACGGATCCGCTCCGCCTCGGTGCGCGCCTCGCGCTCGATGCGCTCGGCCGCGTCCCGGCCGTCGGCGGTCAGGCGCTCGGTCTCGGCCCGGGCGTCGCCGAGCAGACGGTCGGCCTCGCGACGGGCGTCGGCGACGATGCGCTCGGCCTCGGCGCGAGCCTCGGCGCGGACGCGGAGCGCGGCACGCTCCGCCGCGACGAGCACGCGCCCGGTCGCGTCCCCGAGCTCGCGGAGGTAGCCGGCGGCCGGGTCGTCGGCGACGTCGCCCTCAGACGGGCCGTCGCGGCCGTCACCCGGATCGTGGCCGAGCCGCGACGTGCCGGTCCGGGGGTCCTCGCCGGCGTCGGAGCCGGTGTCGGGACCGGTGTCGGGGATCGGGTACATCTCGGCTCCGTCCTCCTGGTGTCCGATCACGGCGCCAGCAGCCCGTCGACGCCGTCGCCGACCCCGTCCGTGGTGTCACCGCCGAGGTCGTCGATGATGTCGTCGACGATCTCCTCCACGTCGTCCACGACCTCCTCCACCTCGTCGACGACGTCCTCGACCGGGCCGCTCGGGTCGTC
>CAZADJ010000076.1:3777-11591 GCA_964483845.1 uncultured Actinomycetota bacterium
CGGTCGGTGCCGATCGCTGCAGCCAGCAGGCGGGCGTCCCACGGGTCGTCCGGCGCGTACCGCAGGGGCAGGCTCGTCTCGGGCAGGCTCCCGGCGAGCAGCTCGGCCTGCTCGAACGCGGCGACGCTCACCCCGTCGCCGCCGGTGGCCGGCCGCACACCGACGCCGCCGCGGTACACGCCGAGACGCTCGGTGGGCCCGGCGTCCGCGCGCCAGGCCCCACGCCCGACGGCGACGACGGAGCCCAGGCGGACCGAACGGTCGACGTCGTCGACCTCCGTGAGCAGGCGGCCGCGCTCGAGGGTGACCGGATCGTCCAGCACCGCCTGCGATCCGCCGGCGAGCGCGATCACCCCGCCGGACACGGTCAGCTCGGCACCGTCGGCGCTACGCACCGTGGTGCCGTCCGCGACGAGCTCACCGGGGCGGACCGTCGTCCAGCCGCCGTCATCCGCGCGCTCGAGGTCCCCGGCGGCGAAACGCGCAGCGAAGCCCTCTGGGATGTCGTCGGGCGAGCCCCACGGTGGCGCGACCGCGAGCCCGGCCACGAGCGCCAGGACGGCGATCCACGCGGCGACGCGCGACCCCCGGTCGGGGCCGGCGCCCGCCGCGGGAGCGACGGTCTCGCTCCCGGTCACGTCGGCGTCAGGCGGGACGCTCACCTCGTCGTCCCCTCCGCGACGGGTAGCAGCACATCCACCTCGGTCCCGACGTCGCGCTCGGAGCGCACGATCAGCTCGGCGTCGAACCGTCGCACGATGCGGCTGACGAGCGACAGGCCGAGGCCCAGCCCACCGTACTGCCGGGTGGAGCCACCGTCGATCTGTCGGAAGTCCTGGGTGATCGCCGCGACCTCCTCGTCGTCGATCCCGACCCCCTCGTCACGCACGGTCAAGCGTACGTGACGTTGTGTGGCAGCGCCGGTCGCGGTGGCGTCCGCCGGCTCCCCGTCGCGGTCGCCCGGGGTGCCCGCGGCGGCCCGGATGCGCACCGGACCGTCGGAGAACTTCACGGCGTTGTCGATCAGCTCCTCGAGCAGACGTCCGAGGAGCGCCTCGTCGGCGAGCACCGGCGGCAGGTCGCTCGCCAGGTAGCGGCTGAAGCGGCGGTCGGGGTGCTGTTGACGCCGGCGGGCGAGGACCTCCGAGACCACGGCGTCGAGATCCGTCGGCTCCGCCTGCACCTCGAGCCGGCCGGCTTCGAGCGCCGCGAAGTCCAGCAGCATCCCGACGATGCGCTCGAGCTGCCCGGTCGCGATCGCGATGTTGTCCGCGAACTCGCGCACGCGCTCGGTCGGCAGCTCCTTGTGCTTCAGCACCTCGGCGTACCCCCTGATCGGCGTGAGCGGGGTGCGGAGCTCGTGGGAGATGTTGGCGAGGAACTCCGTCTTCATGCGCTCCGCCTCGGTCTCCGCGGTCGTGTCGCGGAGCACGTAGACGCGTCCGACCAGCCCCTCGTCGGCGCGCAGCGGCGCAGCGGTCGCCGCGATCGGGGTCCGGCGACGCCCGCCGGTCAGGGCCCCGCGTGCCGCACGCACCTCGGTCGAGCCCGGCCCACCCAGGGCGTCGAGCAGCGCGGTGCCGGACCGGTCCGCGCCGATCAGCACCTCCCGCACCGGGGTGCCCCTCGCCGCCTCCGCCTCGAGCTCCAGCAGCCGCGTCGCCGCCGGGTTGACGGTCTGGATCCGCCCGTCGGCGTCGACCGCGATCAGCGCCTCCTCCATCGAGGTGGTCATCACCTGGAGACGCTCACGCAGGTCCGCCTCCACCCGGGCCGCCTGACGCAGCTCGCCTTCGCGACGTCGCAGCGACGCGGTCATCTGGTCGAACGACCCGGCGAGCCGGCCGACCTCGTCGGGTTGCTCGATCCCTGTCTCCACGTCCAGGTCACCGTCGGCGACGCGCTCCGCCGCTGCGGTCAGGGCGAGCACCGGTCGGGTGGTACGTCGCGCCACCCACGTCGCCAGCACCAGCGCGACCGCGAGGCCCGCAGCGGCGATGAGGTAGAGGGCACGCGTGAACCGCTGCTCGGTGCCGGCCAACGCCGTAGCGTCCCGGGACAGCACCAACACGGCGTCATCGACGTCCGACGCGCCGAGGGGCGCCGCGGCGACGAACGTCGACCGACCGTCCACCTCGACGATCGCCGTCGACACGTCCGGAGCGACCGTCCTCGCCAGGTCCGCGGCCGCCGCGTCCGGGAGCGTGGAGCCGGCCACGGAACCGTCGACCACGATCGTGACACCGGCGTCCGAGCCTGCCTGCACCTCCTCGAGGTAGACGGGATCGGCGGTCCGGCGCCCGACCACCAGCACCCCGGCCTGGCGATCCCGGCGCAGCTCGCCGTCCTCGCTCGGGAAGACCGGACTCGCGCCGACCGCGACGGGGCCGCGGGCCCCCATGGCCACGAGCCCGGTGCTGGTCCCGCCCTCGAGCGCGTCCGCCAGCACGTCGTCGCCGGCTATGGCGAGCGCGTCGCTGGAGGGCAGCGACCCGGCCGGCTCGATGATCCACTCGTAGGACGCCGCGACCCGGCCGTCACCGGTCAGGAGCACGGTGAGGTCCACGCCGGGCAGCCGCGCGATGGACCGTGCGAGTCCCTCCAGCTGCTCGGCGTCACCGTCCTCCAGCGCCCGGGCCAGGGCGTCCTGCGCGAACAGCTCGGTCACGGTCAGCAGCTCCGCTGGCCAGTCGCGCGCGACCTCGACGACGTGGGCCTCGGCGACCGAGTCGAGGCGGGCGAGCTCGTCACGCTCCAGGTCCGCTCCGAGCACCGCGCCCCCCAGGCTGGCGAGCGCCAGCACGACCACCAGCACCGCCCCGCCGTAGGTCGCGGCCACCCGGGTCAGCAGCGAGGTCCTCGTCCGGTCGAGCAACCACAACGCCACCGCGAGGGAGCCCGCGACGGACAGCACCGCCGCCGGGAGCGCGGTCGCCTCCCCCACCACGTCCGAGGCGGCCCACAGACCGAGACCGATCGCGAAGGGCACGCCCGAGCGGCCGAGCACCCCGCGGGCCCAGGCGACCGCCGCGGCGAGACCCGCGACCCCGGCGAGCACGTGCGTCCCCCGGGCGGCCGCCGGCAGCATGATGGGGACCGCGAGGACCGCCGTCCCGCCGACGAGGCCCCCGGCCCCACCCACGGCGATCGCCGCGTAGCCGGCGATGCGCAGGTAGACCGGCCAGGCGAGGTCCGCGGTGAAGAGCGCTCCGGTGAGGAGGTGGCTCGTCGCGAGCAGCGACGCGCCGAGCGCGATCCCGAGCCAGCCGGGGCCGGCCTCACGACGGCGGGTGACGGCGAGCGCGACGAGGGCGACGCAGACCGCCAGGCCGAGCAGGTGCACGGCCAGGTGGATCGGGACCGCCGTCGTCGTGGTCACCGGTCAGCCATCGAGATCATCCCCGATCATCGTCCCCGATCATCCTCCCCCGGCATCCTCCCGGCGGTGTCATCGGTGGTCACCTTCCCGGGCCGTCGGCCGCGCCCGTCGTTGCCCCGCCTGTCGTCGCGTCGCCCGTGCCGGTCGTCACGCGGGGACCATCGTGCACGTCGCGGGCACCCCGCGGCCACCATGCTCGTCGTCGTCACCGGTGCCCCCTCGTGATCACCGGTGCGTTGTCGTGGTCATCGGCGGCCCCGGGAGCCGCCTGAAGCGTGCGCGATCGCCCACCCGCCGGAGCGCAGCGTCGTCAACCCTCCGACCGGCCGATGCTGAACGCCCCGTCGGGGGGGCGCCCGGCGCGCACGTCCTCCAGCGCCCTGACGGCGTCGTCGAGCGTGCGCACGGGGACGACCTGGACCTGGCGAGACACGGGCGCCCGTCGCGCGTCGTCGGCGTTCGCGGCGGGCACGAGGAAGACCGTGGCCGGGACGTCCGCCTCGTTCACCGCCGCGATCAGCTTCTGGCGCACGCCCCCCATCGCCCCGACCAGGCCGCCGCGGTCGATGGAGCCCGTGCCGGCGACCACGGCACCGCCGGTGAGGTCATCCGGGGTGAGGAGGTCGACGGTGGCGAGCGCGAACATCATCCCGGCAGAGGGGCCGCCGACCCGACCCGCGTCGATGCGGATATCCAGGGGGAGCACGAGGTGGTCCATCAGCAGGACGCCGAGCAGGCCGCGCTCGGGCTCGTCGCGGTCCGTGGCGAGCTGCACCTCGAGCTCGAGCTCGTCGCGCGGCTGTCCCTCGACGTCGTGCCCCACGGCCCCGTCCCCGTCTCGGGCGCGCAGCACGGTGAGGGAGACGACGTCGCCGGGGTCGCGGTCAGCGAGCACCTCCACGGCCTCGTCGGCGGAGCCGACCCGTTCGCCGTCGACCGCGACGATCACGTCCCCGACCTCGAGCTCGTCCTCGGCCGGGAGGTCCGGGAGCAACCCGCCGACCTGGGCGCCTCGTGGCTCCTCGTCCACCTCGTACCCGAGGGAGCGAAGCGCGGCGATCGTCGCGTCCACCTGTGACTCGCTCATCGCCGCGACGCTGATCCGGCGTGCCTCCTCGGCGTCCGTGCCCGGTGGGATGAACGCCTCCCGGGGCACCTGGTCCACCCGACGGGAGAAGGCCGACCCCACCCAGTCACGCAGGCCCAGGTCGGTGTCCACGGTGACGGTCGTGATGCGCAGCTGGCCAGCGGACCCGTAGGTCCGTTCACCGTGCACCGTCACCATCCCGAGCGCGTTCTCCGTGGGGCCGGGGTTGAGCGCGATGTAGCAGTCGGGCTGGAGCCGGACGGTGTCGCACGGGATGTCCGCCCGCACGGCGATCCCCGCTCCGACGAGCAGGAGGACGATGACCGGGAGCAGTCGACGCACGGCGCCTCACTGACCGCCAGGGCTCCTCGGGCCCCGATCCGCGGTCAACCGTACCGCCCGACCCGCCCCCGGGCGCCGCTGCGGCGCCACCAGGCCAACCCGGAGAGGTTCAGCGCGATGAGCGCCGCCGCCAAGGTCGCCCACGGCCGCAGATCGGCGGTCTCCGGCCCCGGGGATACCGCCACGCCGGGGCTCGGCGCCGGCGACGGCGGGCGGGGGCTGTCCACCCCGGTCGGGGCGGGCGGAGCGGTGGGGGCCGGCGACCCGACCGGCCCGTCCTCGGCAGCGTGGCTGTCGGGCCCGCCACCGGGCGCATCCCCTGGCTCATCCCCGGTGTCGTCGTCGGCGATCACGGCGCGAAGCGCCGCCTCGGCGTCGACCAGCCCGTGCCCGTACTCGTCGTCGGGCCCCTCGGGTCCGAGATCGGCCGCCGTCGCGCGCACGACCTCGACCGCCTCCTGCGGCCCCACCCCCTGGGCGAGCAGCAGCGCGATCACCCCCGAGACGTGCGCCGCCGCGTACGAGGTCCCGTCGGAGACGCCGATCGTGTGCTCCGCGTCGACCCCACAGGGGTTGCACCAGGTGGAGACGACCTCGACGCCCGGGGCCATCACGCCGTCGCGGCGGCCCCGGTCGGAGAAGGCGGCCCGCTGGTCGTCGCGGTCGACCGCCCCGACCAGCAGCACCGGAGCGTCGGCGGCGTAGTCGGTGAAATCCGAGGCGTGGTTGCCGGCCGCGGCCACGACGACCACGCCCTGCTCCCACGCGTAGCGCACCGCCTCGTCCGGCGCGTGGCGCTCGACGTCCTCCGACCCGCTCCCCGCGTCCCGGGCGACCTCGAGGGACAGGTTGATGACGTCGGCGCCGTTGGTCACCGCCCAGCGGATCCCCGCGTCGACGTCCTGGCTCCGGCCGGCCGCCTCGTCGTCGAGCACCCGCACGGGCATGACCTGCGCGAGCGGGGCGACGGACGCCACGCCGATGCCGTTCCCGGTGCGGGCCGCGACGATCCCGGCGACCATCGTGCCGTGGCCGTGCTCGTCGGTCGGGTCGTCCCCGTCATCCACGAGGTCGCGGCCGAGCAGGGCACCGCCCGCGTCCCGGGCGAACCCACCCGACAGATCGGGGTGGTCGATCGACACGCCGCTGTCGACGACGGCCACGACGACGCCCTCACCCTGGCTGAAGCGCCAGGCGGAGGCCGCGTTGAGGCGTCGGAGTCCCCACTGCTGCGGGAAGTGCGGGTCGTTCGGTGCGGCCTGCGCGCTGACCACGTCCGCCACGGCGGGTGCCGCCGCGTCAGCTGCGGCCACCCCCGCCGGCGCACCCGGCGCCGCGGCGACCGCGACCGTCCCCACGGCCAGGAGGGCGACGAGCGTTCGGAGGTTCACGGGAGAGCCAGCGGGTCGGACGGATCGGTCACGGGGCGGCGCCTCGGCCGGCGCCGACCGAGATGGTACGCACCGACGCGCCGTGGGGGAGCCGGTGGCGGGTCGGCCTCACCGCTCCCGACCGTGCGACCGATCGGCGTCCACGTGCTTCGCACCGTCCGCACCGCGACCGCCGCCCACCGCGTCCCCGTCCGGGCGACCCTCGTCGCTGTCAGGCCCCGGACGCCCGTCGGCGCCGACCCCGGCGTCGGGGCCACGCTCACCGGGTTCCATCGCCGCGAGCGCCCGGTGGAAGTGGTCGACGCTCCCCGCCGGGTCCCGGCCGATCCGGCCGGACCACCACGCCCAGAGGAGCGCGAGCGCGATCGCGACCATCACGAGCACGATCAGGTACGTCACGGGACCTCCTCGACCGTCGTCGTGGACGTGGTCGCGCCGCGAACCTAGGTCGAATGGGCTAGGTCGACAACCCTCGCCGGACCGGACGTACGGGTGCGGTCTCGTGGCGGGGTGCGGATCCGACACACGGCCCGGAGACGGTGATCAGGTGGGCGGACACGGCCCGCACCGGGCCGTCACCGGTCGTCGTCGCTCAGGATGCGGCGCAGGGCCAGGGCGGCGAGCGCCGTACCCCCGGCGATCCCCGCGGTCAGCCCGAGGGTCCGTTTGCGCACCCGCCGACCGCCGCCCAGCGCCACGTACCGGCGGTGGTCGGCGATGAGCTCCGCGAACGCCTCACGGTTCGTGTGTGCCGGGGTCCAGCCGGTCGCGAGCAGCGCGTCCACGCTGACCACGAAGGGGTGCATGATGTAGTGGAGGTATCCGGGCGGCGCTTCGCTCACCCCGACCTCCCAGAGGCGCTCCACGAGCCGGAACGCGACCTCCTGCGGCAGCTCCAGGGGTGTCCTGCCCGCGATGTCCAGGGCCTCGTCGAAGGCCAGCCACCCCTCGCAGGCGACGTTGAACACGCCGGGCAGGTCGCGCTCGACCACGAGGCGCAGTGCCGAGACCACGTCATCGATGTGCGCGAACTGCAGCGGTGGCCGGTGCCCGCGCACCGCGATCAGCCGCGGCATCTCCAGCATCCGCGTGAGGAAGTTGTCCACGCCCGTGCCGGCGACCATCGCCGGCCGCAGCACCGTGGCGGTGAGGTCGGGGTGCTCCTCGAGCCACGGCCACAGCCAGCGCTCGACCGCATCCTTGTGCTCGGCGTAGGCGAACCCCGGGTTCGCGCGCGGCGGGCTCGACTCGGGCAGCCCCAGCTCGTTGTCGGGATGCGCTCCGTAGACGACCACGGACGAGGTGTAGACCACCTTCCCGACCCCGGCGTCGACGGCCGACGCGAAGACGTTGCGCGTGCCGTCGACGTTCACCGAGCGCATCTCGGCCACCCCGTGCGCCGGGCTCATCATCGCGGCGAGGTGGACGACGACGTCGCAGCCGGTCAGCAGGCGCACGAGATCGGGATCGCGGACGTCCAACGGCCGGACCTCGAGGCGCGGCACGGCCGTGAGCTCGGCGGACGGGGCGAGGTCTATGCCGACGAGGCGGTCGATCGCAGGGTCGGTCGACAGCCGGGCGGCGAGGCGGCTCCCCATCAGCCCGGCGACCCCGG
>CAZADJ010000077.1:0-11588 GCA_964483845.1 uncultured Actinomycetota bacterium
CTCGAGCGCGCAGCCCGGATGGGCCGTTCGCGCGGGCGGCTGACGGCTCGAGACGGCTCGTACGGTCGTCGCAGGTGGCCACACGCGTCGCGTGCGACCTTGCCTACGCTGGTCGCAGACGTTCGCGACACGTCGATCGCGACGAACCGACGACGGGAGGGAGCCAGCGTGGCACGTGCGAAGTCGTCCGGGCCTCCGGGTGATACCGCCTCGTCGGCACAGTCGTCCGGGCGCGCTGAGGATCCTGCCTCGCGTGTGCAGTCGTCCGATCCCGTGGGCGACGCCGCCTCGCCGGACAGCGAGGGGCGGAACCGGGTCGTGGTCGGTGACGTGACACCGGAGATCGACGCGGGGCGCTTCCCTATCAAACGCGTGCGCGGAGAGTCCGTCTGGGTCGAGGCGGACGTGTTCACCGACGGACACGACGAGATCTCCGCGGACCTGCGGTGGCGCCGCGCCGACGAGGACCGGTGGCACGAGACACCGATGAGCGACCTCGGCAACGACCGGTGGGGGGCGGCGTTCCGCGTGACCGAGCGGACCGGATACGTCTACACCGTCCGAGGGTGGGTGGATCGCTTCAAGACCTGGGCGCACGACCTCGAGAAGCGGATCGCCGCCGACCAGGACGTCGACATCGATCTCCTCATCGGCGCGGAGCTCGTGGAGGAAGCCGCCGAGCTCGCGGACGGGCCCGACGGTGAGCGGCTCGAGGCCTACGCCAAGCTCCTCCGGGGTGACGCGGCGATGCTCGAGCGGGCGGAGGCGGCGGTCAGCGAGGAGCTGTCCATCCTCATGCGCCGACACGCGCCCCAGCGGTTCGCGACCGAGCACCCGCGCGCGCTGCCGGTGCGCGTTGACCGTGAGCGGGCCGGGTTCTCGAGCTGGTACGAGCTGTTCCCGCGATCGGCGTCGCCCGACCCCGACCGGCACGGGACCCTCGCCGACGTGATCGACCGGGTCGCGTACGTCGACGCGCTCGGGTTCGACGTCCTCTACCTCCCGCCGATCCACCCCATCGGCGAGACCGCCCGCAAGGGGAAGGACAACTTCCCCGAGGCCCAGGTGGGTGACGTCGGCAGCCCGTGGGCGATCGGGTCGGCCGATGGGGGACACAAGGCGGTCCACCCGGACCTCGGCACGGTCGAGGACGTCGCCCGGCTCGCCGAGGTGTGCCGGGAGCGGGGCATCGATCTCGCGCTCGACCTCGCCTTCCAGTGCTCCCCGGACCACCCGTACGTGACCGAGCATCCCGAGTGGTTCCGGCACCGCCCCGACGGATCGATCCAGTACGCGGAGAACCCACCGAAGCGCTACCAGGACATCTACCCGTTCGACTTCGAGTCCGACGACTGGTGGGGCCTGTGGCAGGAGCTGAAGAGCGTCGTCGAGTTCTGGATCGACGAGGGCGTCACGATCTTCCGCGTGGACAACCCGCACACGAAGCCGTTCCCGTTCTGGGAGTGGCTCATCGGCGAGGTCCACGACGAGCACCCGGACATCATCTTCCTGTCCGAGGCGTTCACCCGCCCCAAGGTGATGGCGCAGCTCGCGAAGCTCGGGTTCACCCAGTCCTACACCTACTTCGCGTGGCGCAACACCGCGTGGGAGCTGCGCGAGTACTTCGAGGAGCTCACGGGCACGGAGCTCTCCGAGTACTTCCGGCCGAACGCGTGGCCGAACACGCCGGACATCCTGACGGAGCACCTCCAGCACCACGGCCGCCCCGCGTTCGTCCAACGTCTCGTGCTCGCGGCGACGCTCGCCGCGAACTACGGGATCTACGGGCCGGTGTTCGAGCTGCAGGTCAACGAGCCCGCCCGCGAGGGCAGCGAGGAGTACGCGGGCTCCGAGAAGTACGAGGTGCGCCACTGGGACCTCGACGCCGAGCACTCGCTGCGTGACCTCGTCGCCCGCATCAACCGCATCCGTCACGAGCACCCGGCTCTCCACCAGGACCGTAACCTCCACTTCCACGCTGTCGACAACGAGCAGTTGCTCTGCTACTCGAAGGCGACCGAGGACGGCTCGGACGTCATCCTCTGCATCGTGAACTGCGATCCGCAGTGGACCCAGACCGGCTGGGTCCACCTCGATCTCGACGAGCTCGGCGCGGCCCCGGACGAGTCGTTCGAGGTCCACGACCTCGTCACCGGCCAGCGGTTCCGCTGGGAGGGCTCGGCGAACTACGTGGAGCTGAACCCGTCCGTCTTCCCCGCCCACGTCCTGCACGTGCGGGCGCACCCCCGCGACGAGCGGGACTTCGCGACCTACCGCTGATGAGGGTCGCGGTCGATCAGCAGCACCGGCCGGACAGGACGTCCCCGCAAGTCGCACCCAGAGGAGCCGATGGACCTGTCACCTGACCAACGCCTCGAGGACGATCCGCTCTGGTTCAAGGACGCGGTCATCTACGAGTTGCACGTGCGCGCGTTCCAGGACAGCAACGCGGACGGCATCGGCGACTTCAAGGGCCTGACGACGCGGCTGGACTACCTCGCCGATCTCGGCGTGACCGCGATCTGGCTCCTGCCCTTCTACCCGTCGCCGCTCCGCGACGACGGCTACGACATCGCCGACTACACGGGCATCCACCCCGACTACGGCGACATGCGACAGTTCAAGCGCTTCCTCCGCGAGGCGCACAAGCGTGGTCTGCGCGTCATCACCGAGCTGGTGATCAACCACACCTCCGACGAACACCCGTGGTTCGAGCGCGCGGTCCGGGCGGAGCCGGGTAGTGCGCACCGCGACTTCTACGTCTGGTCCGAGACGCAGGAGCGGTACGAGGAGGCCCGGGTCATCTTCTCCGACTTCGAGCGCTCCAACTGGACCTGGCACGACGACGCCGAGGCCTACTACTGGCACCGCTTCTACCACCACCAGCCCGACCTCAACTACGACAACCCCGAGGTCCGCGAGGCGGTGAAGGGGGTCCTCGACCACTGGATGGAGATGGGCGTGGACGGGATGCGGCTCGACGCCATCCCGTACCTCATCCAGCGGGAGGGCACGAACTGCGAGAACCTGCCCGAGACCCACGACATCCTGAAGGACCTCCGCAAGCACCTCGACGCGAACCACGACCACCGGGTGTTCCTCGCCGAGGCCAACCAGTGGCCGGAGGACGCCGCCGCCTACTTCGGTGACGGCGACGAGTGCCACATGAACTACCACTTCCCGCTGATGCCGCGGCTGTTCATGGCGGTGCGGATGGAGGACCGCTTCCCGATCATCGACATCCTCCAGCAGACCCCGGAGATCCCCGAGAACTGCCAGTGGGCGGTGTTCCTCCGCAACCACGACGAGCTCACGCTCGAGATGGTCACCGACGAGGAACGCGACTACATGTACCGGGCGTACGCGCACGAGCAGCGCATGCGCGTCAACCTCGGGATCCGCCGGCGGCTCGCGCCGCTGCTCGGCAACAACCGGCGCCTGATCGAGCTGCTGAACGGGCTGCTGTTCTCCCTGCCCGGCACCCCGGTCCTGTACTACGGGGACGAGATCGGTATGGGCGACAACATCTACCTCGGTGACCGCAACGGCGTGCGCACGCCGATGCAGTGGTCGCCGGACCGCAACGCCGGGTTCTCGCGCGCCAACCCGCAGCGGCTGTACCTCCCGACGATCATCGACCCCGAGTACCACTTCGAGACGGTGAACGTCGAGGCGCAGCAGAACAACCCGTCGTCGCTGCTCTGGTGGATGAAGCGCCTCATCGCGCTGCGCAAGCAGCACAAGGTGTTCGGACGTGGCTCCATCGAGTTCCTGACGCCGGACAACCCCAAGGTGCTGGCGTTCGTGCGTGAGCTGGAGGACGACGGCACGACCGACCGGGTGCTGGTGGTGGCCAACCTGTCACGGTTCGTCCAGTCGGTTGAGCTCGACCTCGCGGCGTACGAGGGGCTGACCCCGGTCGAGCTGTTCGGGCGGACCGCCTTCCCGCCGATCGGCGAGCTGCCCTACTTCCTCACGCTGGGGCCGCACACCTTCTACTGGTTCTCGATCGAGGCGGTGCGCGAGCAGGTCGCGGTCGGGTACCGGGGCCAGGAGGACTCGACGGCCGAGGACGAGGTGGAGCTCGACGCGCTCCCCGCGATCAACGCAGGGGGTCGCTGGCAGGACGCCCTGTCGGGGCGTGGTTCGAGCGGCTTCACGCGGGCGCTGCCACGCATCCTGGCCGGCCACCGCTGGTTCGGTGGCAAGGCCCGGGCGTTGCAGCGCGCCCAGGTCGTGGACGCCGTGACGGTGCGCACCGAGGGCGACCCGTGCGAGCTCGTGATCGTGCGGCTCGAGTACACGGAGGGGGAGCCCGAGACCTACGCCCTGCCGATCGCGTTCGCTGCTGAGGAGCACGTCGAGCGCGTCGCCGAGGACATCCCGTCGGCGCTGCTCGCCCGGCTCACCGGCAAGGGCGACCGTGGGGTGCTCTTCGACGCCATGTGGAACCGGGACTTCACGGAGGCGCTGCTCACCGCGATCCGCCGGCGTCGACGCACGAAGGCTGCCCACGGCCAGCTCGTGGCCCGTCCCACCGCGGTCCTGCGCGACACCGTCGACGGTCTCGACGAGGAGGAACCGGACGTGCTCGAGCCGCGGGTGCTGCGCGCGGAGCAGTCCAACACCTCGGTCGTCTACGGCGACGACCTCATCCTGAAGCTGTTCCGCCGCGTCGAGGAGGGCGAGAACCCCGACCTCGAGATCGGCCGCTTCCTCTCGGAGCGGGCCGGCTTCGCCCACACACCGCCGATCGCCGGGACGATCACCTACGAGCAGGAGCGCGGCGAACCGCTGACGCTGGCACTGCTCCAGGGGTTCGTCGAGAACGAGGGCGACGCCTGGGCCTACACCCTCGACACCCTCAGCCGCTACTTCGAGTCGGCCCTGTCCGAGACGACCGACGGGGGCAGCGCGCCGCCGGTCCCGCGCCGGACGCCGCTGGAGCTGGCCGGAGACGTCATCCCCGACGAGGTGTACGACACGGTCGGCCACTACATGCAGTCCGCGGAGCTGCTCGGCGAGCGCACCGCCGAGATGCACCTCGCGCTCGCGTCCGAACGTGACGACGAGGCCTTCGCGCCCGAGGCGTTCAGCTCCCTGTACCAGCGCTCGCTGTACCAGTCGATGCGGACGCTGACGCGCAAGACCTACCAGCTGCTGCGCCGGCGCGTCCCGACGCTCGACGAGTCCGAGCGGCTCGGTGTCGAGCAGCTGCTCGACCGGGAGCAGGACCTGCTGGACCGGTTCCGGGCGCTCACGGGTGGGCGGATCGACGCGCTGCGCATCCGCGTCCACGGTGACTACCACCTCGGGCAGGTCCTCTACACCGGTCGCGACTTCGTCATCATCGACTTCGAGGGGGAGCCGGCCCGGCCGCTCGGCGAGCGGCGCCTGAAACGCTCCCCCCTGCGCGACGTCGCCGGGATGCTGCGGTCCTTCCACTACGCGGCCTACGCGGGCCTGTTCGACCAGGTCGAACGCGGTGTCGTCGGCTCCGGTGAGCACCTCGCGGCGCTCGAGGACTGGGCCCGCTACTGGCACGCGTGGACGTCGGCGGCGTTCCTGCGCACCTACCTCGACCACGCCGCGGACGCCGCGATCCTCCCCGAGGGCCACGACGCGCTCCGCACGCTGCTCGAGGTGTACCTGCTGGAGAAGGCGGTCTACGAGCTGTCCTACGAGATCAACAACCGTCCGGCGTGGCTGCGCATCCCGCTCCAAGGGGTGCTCCAGCTGCTGCACGTGGCGGAGTGATGCACGACGAGCTCGCCCGGCTCGCCGAGCTCCACGGCGTGCAGCTCGCCTACCGCGACGTCGACGACGAGGTGCAGCGCGCCGACCGGGACGCGCTGCTCGCGGTGCTCCGGGCGCTCGGGGTGCCCGTCGACGATCCCGGCGACGCCGGCGCCGCACTCGCCGCGTACGAACGGGGTCGGTGGGACCGGCGGGTCGAACCGGTGGTCGCCGCGTTCGACGGAGAGGCCGTCCCGGTCGAGGTCCGCCTCGCACGGTCGGAGCTCACCGGGGTGCTGCGGTGTCAGCTCACCCTCGAGGCCGGCGGGACGCACAACTGGACCGAGCGGATCCAGGGGCTGGAGCGCACGGCCGCGGCCGAGGTCGACGGACGCGAGCAGATCACCGCCGTGGTCCCGGTCAGGCACCTCCCGCACGGCCACCACCGGCTGACCGTCGAGCTCGACGGTCGGCGCTGCGAGACGCGGTTGATCGTCGCCCCGGCCCGCACCTACGCGCCGGGACCGCCGGCCGCCGACTGGGGGGCGTTCCTGCCCCTGTGGGCGCTGCGCACGCGTCGGGACTGGGGGGTCGGCGACCTCACCGACCTCCGTGAGCTCGCCGCCTGGGCCGGCGAGCTCGGCGCCTCGTACGTGGGGACGCTGCCGCTGCTACCCGTCTACCTGGGCGGGGGGACGGCCGCGGATCCGGCAGCGGCCCGTGAGCCGATCGACCCGAGCCCCTACAGTCCGGTCTCGCGGCTGTTCTGGAACGAGCTGTTCCTGGATCTCGAGCGGGTGCCGGAGCTGGAGCGCTGCGCGGAGGCCCGCCGCCTGCTCGCCGCGGACGACACCCGGACGGCGATCGCAGAGCTGCGCGGCCTCCGACACGTCGACTACCGGCGCGTGGCCGCCGTGAAGGGACGCATCCTCGGAGCGCTGGCCGAGTGCTTCCACCGTGACGCCGGCGACGAGCGCCGCAGCGACCTCGACCGGTTCCTCGCCGACCGTCCGGAGGCCGCCGTGTACGCCCGCTTCCGCGGCGCCGTCGCGCGCCACGGCTCGGCCTGGTGGGACTGGTCCGGCGAGCTCCGGGAGCGACGTGAGCTCCGGGCCCGCGACATCGACCTGCTCACCATGCGGCTCCACGTCTACGCGCAGCTCGTCGCCGACGATCAGGTCGGGTCCTTCTCGCGCGACCTCCGGGACGACGGTCAGCACCCGTACCTGGACCTGCCGATCGGGACGCGTCGGGACGGGTTCGACGTCTGGCGCCACCGCGAGCTGTTCGCGGTGGATGCCGACACGGGGGCACCGCCGGACACGATCTTCACCGGCGGCCAGAACTGGCGCTTCCCGCCGCTGCACCCGGAGCGGATCCGCGAGGACGGCTACGGCTACGTGCGCGACGTCCTCGACCACCACCTGGCGCTCGCCGACGCCCTCCGCATCGACCACGTCATGGGGCTCCACCGGCTGTACTGGATCCCCGAGGGGCTCGACGCGGCGGACGGCGTGTACGTCACCTACCCGGCCGACGAGTGGTACGCGGTGCTGAGCCTCGCGTCGCACCGCCACGGCTCGCGCATCATCGGGGAGAACCTCGGCACGGTCCCGGCGTTCGTCGAGGACGCGCTCGCCGAGCGTGGTATCACGAGGATGTACGTCGTCCAGTACGAAGCGACGCCGGACCGCTACGACGTGCTCGACCCGGTGCCGGCGGACACGGTCGCGAGCGTGAACACGCACGACATGCCGCCGTTCGCCGCGTGGTGGACGGGGGAGGACCTCCGGGACGGGCTCGATCTCGGCCACCTGGCCGAGGACGAAGCCGCCGCCGTCGGCGACGAGCGGGCCATCATCCGCCGGCACGTGACCGCCATGCTCGAGGCGGAGGGGAGGGTCGGCGAGGGGACCACGGACCCCGGCGAGGTCCTGGCCGGTCTGCTCGAGTGGCTCGCGGACGGTCACGCCACGCTCGTGCTCGTGAACCTGGAGGACCTCTGGCTGGAGGACGAGCCGCAGAACGTCCCCGGCACCTCGGACGAGCGGCCGAACTGGCGTCGCCGCGCCGCTCGTACCCTCGAGGAGATGCGCGACGACCCCCGGGTGGTCGACGCACTGGCGCGGGTCGCCGCCGCGCGGCGGCGTGGCCGCGTACGACGGGACCGCGGGGGCGCATGAACCGTGTGGACGCACGAACCTGTGTGCGCATGGACCGTGTGGACGCTTGACGGGACGGCGAGGTCGAGGACCACGGGACCGAGAGGACGAGGATGACGGAGACGAGTGACCGGACGGCGACGGGTGACCGGGCGGCGTCGAGTGAGCGCGAGGAGACGGGTGGCGGAACGGCCGAGCCCGGCTCCGTGGGGACGGCCGCGAGCCGGCTGACCGACGACGACCTGTACCTCTTCAACGAGGGATCGCACCTCCACCTGCACGAGAAGCTGGGGAGCCACCTGACCGACGTGGACGGTGTGGCGGGCACGTACTTCGCGGTCTGGGCCCCGAACGCCGAGCGGGTGTCCGTTGTCGGCGACTTCAACGGGTGGGACCGCTCCGCCGACGCGCTCGGCCTGAAGGGCTCGTCGGGGATCTGGGAGGGGTTCGTCGCCGGGGCGTCACACGGCGATGCGTACAAGTACCACGTGGTGTCAGCCCACGACGGCTACACGGTGGACAAGGCCGATCCGTTCGCTGTCCACGCCGAGACGCCGCCGAAGACGGCCTCGAAGATCTGGGACCTCGACTACGAGTGGGGCGACGACGACTGGATGGCGACGCGCGGCGACCGCCACGGGCTCGACGCACCGATGAACGTCTACGAGATGCACCTCGGCTCGTGGCGACGCAAGCCCGAGGAGGGCGACCGGCCGCTCAGCTACCGGGAGCTCGCCGAGCCGCTCGCCGACCACTGCGAGGAGATGGGGTTCACCCACGTCGAGTTCCTGCCCATCGCGGAGCACCCGTTCGGTGGCTCGTGGGGCTACCAGGTCACGGGATTCTTCGCACCGACCTCGCGGTACGGCACCCCCCAGGACCTCAAGCACCTCGTCGACCACCTCCACCAGCGCGGCATCGGCGTGATCCTCGACTGGGTGCCGTCGCACTTCCCGTCCGACGAGCACGGCCTCGCGTACTTCGACGGGACGCACCTGTACGAGCACGCCGACCCCCGCCAGGGCATCCACCCGGACTGGAACAGCTACATCTTCAACTACGGCCGCGACGAGGTCCGCAGCTTCCTCATGTCCTCGGCGATCTACTGGCTGGGCGAGTACCACATCGACGGGCTGCGCGTCGACGCGGTCGCGTCGATGCTCTACCTCGACTACTCCCGACGCGACGGCGAGTGGATCCCGAACGAGTACGGGGGGAACGAGAACCTCGAGGCGATCGACTTCCTGCGGCGCTTCAACAGCGAGGTCTACGGGGCCTTCCCCGACGTGCAGACCATCGCCGAGGAGTCGACCGCCTGGCCGATGGTCTCGCGCCCGACCTACGTCGGGGGGCTCGGGTTCGGACTGAAGTGGGACATGGGTTGGATGCACGACACGCTCGAGTACTTCTCCCACGAGTCGGTCCACCGCTCCTTCCACCACAACCAGCTCACCTTCCGGGCGATGTACGCCTTCACCGAGAACTACTGTCTGCCGCTCTCCCACGACGAGGTGGTCCACGGCAAGGGCTCGCTGGTCAACAAGATGGCCGGCGACCAGTGGCAGAAGTTCGCCAACCTCCGCGCGCTGTACGGCTACATGTACGCGACGCCGGGCAAGAAGCTGCTGTTCATGGGCGGCGAGATCGCCCAGTGGCGTGAGTGGGACCACGAGACCAGCCTCGACTGGCACCTGCTCGACGACCCGGCACACGCCGGCATCCGGCGCTGGGTCGCGACGCTCGGCGAGGTCTACCGGCGCGAGCCCGCGCTGCACGAGCAGGACTGTCACCCCGACGGCTGGGAGTGGGTGGACGCCTCCGACTGGCAGCAGTCCATCCTCGTCTTCCTGCGCAAGGCGACCGACCCCAACGACTGCGCGCTCGTGGCGTGCAACTTCACCCCGGTCCCGCGGCACAACTACCTCGTGGGTGCCCCGCGAGGCGGCTACTGGCGCGAGATCCTCAACTCGGACGCGACCGAGTACGGCGGGAGCGGCCTCGGCAACCTCGGTGGCGTGGAGGCCGCACCGGTCCCGGTCCACGGGCGACCGGCCTCCCTCAACCTGACCCTCCCGCCGCTCAGCGTCGTGGTGCTGAAGCCGGAGAGCCAGCCGGGCTGGCAGGAGACACGGCTGTAGTCGGTGGACGACGCGATGGGGGCACCGTGAAGCTCGGGGCGACGCACCTCGGGAACGGGCGGACCTCGTTCCTGCTCTGGGCCCCGCTGGCCGACGTCGTCGACCTGTTGCTCGACGACGGCCGGACGGTCCGGATGGGCGCTGCCACCGGGCGCGACGGCGAGGACGGGTACCGCACGGCCGTCGCCGAGGGCGTCCCGCCGGGGACCCGCTACCGCTTCCACGTCCGTCCGTACGACGGCGAGCCCTTCGAGACCGCCGACCCCGCCTCGCGGCACCAGCCCGACGGTGTCCACGGACCCTCGGCGGTGGTCGACGACGACTTCCCGTGGTCGACGACCGCGTGGTGCGGGCTGCCGCTGCGCGACCACGTCATCTACGAGCTGCACGTCGGGACCTTCACGTCGGCCGGGACCTTCGACGCAGCGATCGACCGGCTCGACGATCTCGTCGAGCTCGGCGTCACCGCGGTCGAGGTGATGCCGGTCGCCGAGTTCCCCGGCCGACGCAACTGGGGCTACGACGGCGTCCTCCCGTTCGCCGCTCAGTCCACCTACGGCGGGCCCGACGGCTTCCGGCGCCTCGTCGACGCGTGCCACACGCGCGGCCTCGCCGTCGTGCTCGACGTGGTCTACAACCACTTCGGTCCCGAGGGGGCGCCTCAGCCCGACCTCGCCCCGTACCTGACCGAGCGCTACGACACCCCCTGGGGGCCGGCGATCAACTTCGACGGGCCGGGCAGTGACGGGGTCCGACGCTACTTCGTCGAGAACGCGCGCTGGTGGGTCGACGGCTGCCGGGTCGACGCGCTGCGCCTCGATGCGGTGCACGCGATCCTGGACCGCTCCGCGACGCACTTCCTCTCCGAGCTCGCCGAGGACGTCCACGATCTGGCGACCCGGCGCAACCGTCGGGTCCACCTGATCGCGGAGAGCGACCTGAACGATCCCCGGCTGATCCGCCCGTCGCTCGTCGGGGGCTACGGGCTGGACGGTCAGTGGTCCGACGACTTCCACCACGCGCTCCACAGCGTCCTCACCGGGGAGGACGACGGCTACTACGGGGATTTCGGCGGCCTCGGCGACCTCGGGGTCGCGCTGCGGGACGGCTTCGTGCTCCAGGGGCAGCACTCGCGGTACCGCGGCCACCGCCACGGCGCCAGCCCCGAAGGTGTCGCTGGGGAGCAGCTCGTGGTCTGCGCCCAGAACCACGACCAGGTCGGCAACCGCGCCGAGGGCGAGCGGCTCGGACACCTGGTGGACCTCCCCGCGCTGAAGGTCGCGGCGACGTGCACCCTGCTGGCGCCGTTCGTGCCGTTGCTGTTCATGGGGGAGGAGTACGCCGATCCCGCACCGTTCCTCTACTTCGTCTCGCACGGCGACGAGGATCTGATCGCCACCGTCCGTCGGGGTCGGCGCGATGAGTTCGCCGCCTTCGACTGGACGGGGGATCCGCCCGACCCGCAGGCCGAGGAGACCTTCACCCGGTCGCGCCTCGACTGGGACCGACGTCGGGACGACGGGCACGCTCACCTCCTCGCCTGGTACCGCCG
>CAZADJ010000078.1:0-11338 GCA_964483845.1 uncultured Actinomycetota bacterium
GGCGCTGCGCGCAGCCTCCTCGCTCAGCCGTGTCCGTGTCCGCGGTCCGGGTCGCCGTGGGCGATGTGCTCGTAGCCGTCGTCGGTGATGACCGCCGTCCCCTCGACGACGTCGCCGCAGACCGGGCAGGGCCGGCACTCGGAGGAGTCGGCGTGGACCCACCCACGGTCGCCGATCGGGACGCGCGCTCCCTCGAGCGGCATCCCGCAGAAGACGCAGTCGATCATGTTCGCACCCAACCACAGCGCGGCGCCCCGCGCCGGCCGCGGGGCGGTGGCCGACCGACGGCACCCGAGAACCACGCCGGAACCGGCGTCAGCGACCGTTCTGTGGAAGATGTAGCCGGAACGGACGGTTGTTACGTATCGTTGGTGGTGTGGCGGGGGTGACGGTGCGAGACGAGGCAGTGATCAGACCGAAGTTCCTGCGGCGGTGGAACGTCGCGGTCGATCTCGGCACGGCGAACATCCGGGTCGCCGTGCGCCGCCGCGGGATCGTCTACGACCAGCCGGCCGTCATCGCGCTCGACCGCCGCGCTGGCACGGTCGTCGCGGCCGGGACCGCGGCGAAGAGCATGATCGGACGCACGCCACCGCACCTCGAGGTGCAGGCGCCGTTCCGAGGTGGCGGCTTCGACGATACGACGACCGCCCACCACCTGCTCGCGCAGGCACTCGCCGCGGGACGTCGCCACCTCCGGCTGAGCCGGCCGCGTGTCCTGCTGAGCATGTCCCGCAGCGTCCCGGTGATCGAATCCTCCGCGATGGCCCGGCTCATGCTCCGGGTGGGAGCGGCCGACGTCCAGCTCATCGACGGACTCGCGGCGACCGCGCTCGGGGCCGCACCGATGCGCACGCGTGCACGTCGCATGGTGCTCGCGAACCTCGGCGCGAGGACGACCGAGGTCGCTCTGATCGACGCCGACGGGGTGCTCGCCTCCGCCCGCGTGCCGCTCGGGGGGGACGACGTCGACGGTGCCATCGTCCGCCACGTCCGGCGCCGCTACGGGATCGATATCGGTGACCTCGCCGCAGAGCGAGTGAAGCTCGTGCTCGTCACCATCGCCTCCCCGGCGAACGCCTCGGTGAGGGTGCGTGGGTGGGACGCCGCGGCCCAGGCTCCCCGGTTCGAGGAGATCGACGCCGGGGAGCTGCGCGACGCGGTGGCCGGCTTCGCCGAGCGCTTCGTCGAGACGGTCGGAACCCTCATCGAGGGGACACCCGACTTCCCCGACGAGGTGCTGCAGCGTGGGGTCGTGCTCGCCGGCGGCAGCGCCCAGCTCGCCGGGATCGCCGCGGCGATCCGTGGACGCCTCGAGCTCCCGGCCGTCCTCACCGAGCAGCCCGCCCGCACGGCCGCGCTCGGGGCCTCCATCTGCCTCGACCGCCCGCAGCTGATCGCCCGCGTCGCCCGCTCACCCGACCGGGCGACCAGCACCGACGGGACGCACGCAGCGACCGAACCGGTCGATGACGCCGACGGCGACGCCGGCCCGGATCCGCGGTCGCGCGGGGGCGGCCGCCGGCTGGTCCCGGACGACTCCGTGGTGACGGTCCTCGACGGCCCGACGGCCGGGTAGGCGGGAGGTGAGCGGCCACCAGCTCGCCGGGTCCCTGCTCCTGGCCGGGCTCGTGATCTTCATGATCGGAGCGGTGGCGTGGCGGCTCGAGTACGAGCAGCCACTGGAGGACGCACTGCGCGTCATCCACGGCGACCGCAGTCGGCGCGCGTGGATCCACCTCTGGATGATCGTCGCGATGTTCGTCACACCCGCCGGACTCGCCGGCGTCCCGTTCCTCGTCGACGCACCCGTCGCGCGGGTCGCCGCCGCCGCGGCCGCTGCCGTCTACGCGATCGGTGCCGTCTGCTGGATCGCGTCGCTCGCGTTCCGGCTCACCGTCGTGCCGTGGGCGGCCGAACGCAGCACGGTCGACGACACCGTCCCGGCCGGCTTCCCCGCGTTGGATGCCTGGGCCGGGTCGCTGTACCTCGTCCACATGATCTCGGCCTACGCCGCCTTCGCGGTGCTCGGTGTCGCGGTTCTCGGCGCCAGCGACCTCCCCACGTGGCTCGGGTTGCTCGGCATCGGGTGGGGCGTGAGCTTCGCGCTGGGGATCGTCTCCCGGCGGGTCGCGGTCGCGTTCCAACCGCCCTTGTGGGCCCACACCTACACCGCCGTCGTCGGGGTCGTTCTCCTCACGACGTGACCACGTGGTGGCCACGTGGCGCCCCGATCGGCGCTACGGTCAGTCCGATGGACGCACCCGCGCTGTCTCCGGAGCAGATCGACTCCCTGGTCGACGACCTGTCCCGCCTCGGCGTCGACCTCGGGCCGGGTGAGCAACAGGCGGTGCTCGCGATCCTCGGGGTGCTCGCCGGCGGCCGGCCGGTCACCGCCCGGTCGCTCGCCGAGCGGATCGGCTGGACGACCCGCGACGCGGAGGAGTTCCTCGAGCGTCTCCCCCGGCTCGAGACGGACGACTTCGAGCGCGTCGTGGGCTGCTTCGGGCTCAGCCTCCGCACGACCCCGCACACCCTCGCGATCGGCCACCAGGTGCTCCACGCGTGGTGCGCCTGGGACGCGCTGTACCTGGCGGTCGCGCTCGACGCGGCGGTCGAGGTGACCTCGACGTGTCCCGTCACCGGCCGGACGGTCGAGCTCGGGATCACGCCGGACGGGGTGGAGCGCCGCCGGCCGACGACCGCGCTCGTCTCGTTCGTCCCGACCACCCGGACCTCGCCCGAGCGGGTGCGCGGCGAGTTCTGCTCCCTGGTGCACTTCCTCGCCGACGAGGGTGCCGCACGTCGCTGGACCGACCGGGTCCCGGACAGCTTCGTGCTCACGCTCGACGACGCGTTCGAGGTCGGGCGACGTGCCATCATGCGCCGCTACGGAGACGCGCTCGTGGACCGCTGAGGGCGGCCCGGCTGCGCGCTGCCCGTGGCAGGTACCCGGCTCACAGGTCGAGACCGAAGACCGTCTTCGCGGTTCCGCCCAGCACTGCTTCCAGGGTCGCCTCGTCGAGCCCGAGTGCGTGGTACTTGGCGATCTCCGGGGCGACGTTGGTCACCAGGTCGGAGCCGAACATCACGCGTTCCGGACCGAGCGCGTCGATGCCGAACTCGACGTCGTAACCCGGCGCCCACGAGGTCTCCAGGACGATGTTCGGGCAGTCCATGGCCACCGCCATCGTCGGGCCACCCAGCACACCGAAACCGGCGTGCGCGAGGATGATGGTGACATCATCGAACTCTCGCGCACGGGGGAGCACCATCGCCGGTTCAGCGAAGGGGATGCCGGGACCGGTGTGGACCATGACCGGCACACCGAGATCACGAGCGGTCTCGAAGATCACCTGGCCCGAGCTGCCCAGCGGGTTCACGGCGTGACCGATCGTGTGGATCTTCAGGGCGACGAAGCCCAGATCGTGCACACACCGCTCCGCCTCGGCCCGGTACGCCTCCGGCTCGTGCGGACTCATGCTCATGAGCCCGAACACGCGGCCCGGATGCTCGCGGGCCATCGAGGCGATGTGGTCGTGTACAGCACGTGGGTCGGGGGCTCCCGGGAACGGCTGGATGATGGTCGCAGTGACCTCGTTCTCATCCATCGTGCGCAGGACCGTCTCCTCGTCCTGTTCGAGATCGAACACCCGGCAGGTGTCGACGTGGTGATGGGTGTCGATGATCGTTGTCACAGGTCTTCCTCCCTCTGGTCGCGTCGGTCGAGCTGTCTCGATACTCGGCTTCAGTCCATGACGAGGACACCGCGGCCGCGCACCTCACCGTCGCGGAGATCGGCGAGGGCGCGGTTCACCTCATCGAAGGGGTAGCGGCGGGTGTGCAGCTCGATCTCGCCCCGCTCGGCGAGAGCCATCAGCTCCGCCAGTTCGTGGAACGGGCCGCCGACGTTGCCGACGATGCGTCGCTCGGTACCCATGATGTCGAGCGTCGGTAGCGTCAGGGTCCCGCCGTAGCCGACCACGTAGTACGTCCCACCGACCCCGGTCATCGCGAAGGCCTGGTTGGGAACCTCACCCTCCGAGACGAAGTCGATCACCGCCCGTGCCCCCCGGCCACCAGTGAGATCGAGCACGTCGTCCACCACCGTGCCGGTGGCGAGCACGGTCTCGTCGGCACCGAGCTCTCTGGCGAACCGCAGCGCGTCCTCGGCGATATCCACCGCGATGATGCGCGCCGGTGTGAGCGTGCGCAGCACCTGGACCGCGACGTGACCGAGCCCACCGATCCCGATCACGACGACGGGTTCATCGGGTGCGAGTCGGCGCGCGGCGCGCTTCGATGCGTGGTAGGCGGTGATACCGGCGTCGACGTACGGTGCGGCGTCTCGCGGATCGATCCCGTCGGGGAGGATGAGCAGGTTGCGCGCCTTCGTCCGCAGGTAGCGCGTGAAGCCACCATCGATCTGGATCCCCTGCCAGACGAGGTTCTCGCAGCGGTTCTCGAGGCCGCGCCGACAGGCACCACAGGTGCCGTCGCCCAGGCCGGGGAGCACGAGGACGGGGTCATCTTCCGTGAACCCGCTGGCCGCAGCACCGGTCTCGGCGACCCAGCCTGCGTTCTCGTGTCCGAGCGTGTACGGCAGATCGGTCTCCTGCGCGTCCTGCCACAACCCCTGGATCAGGTGGAGGTCCGTGCGGCACACGCCCGCACCTCCGACCTTCACGATGACGTCGTCGGGCTCCTCGATCTCCGGTTCGGGGACCTCGTCGAGGGACAGGAACTCGGGTCCCTCCAGCTCCGGATCGAACGCGTCCAGTCGTGCTGCCCTCATGCGACTCCTCCGTTCTCGTGTCGGCCGTCGCCTCGGTGGTCGTCTCCACCACCCTCATCCGCATCGTCGAGGACCACCCGCCACCGGGGATCGACCTCGCGGTCGACCAGCCGGACGGTGAGCGTCCCGATCCCCTCGATCGCACCGGAGATCTCGTCGCCGGCGCCGCACGGGCCCGCCGGGGGGGTGCCGCCGGTCACGAGATCGCCCGGGTGCAGGGTGGAGAAGGTGGAGATGAACGAGAGGAGCTCGGCATGCTGGTGGCGCATCTCCGCACTCGACGACTCCGCCTCGAGCTGACCGTTGCGCCAGCGACGCATGTCCAGACCGCCGTCCAGCGCGAGCTCATCCGGGGTGACGATCCACGGGCCACACGGAGCGAAGCCGTCGACGTTCTTCGCCCACTGCTGATGGTCCCGGTTGACCAGCTCGATCTCGTGGAAGGTGAGGTCGTGGAGGATCGTGTAACCGAAGATCGCGGCGCCGGTTTCGTCGAGCGATGCCTCCCGCAGTTCACGGGACACGACCGCGGTCAGCTCCCACTCGTGGAAGACGTTGCCGTAGCCACGGGGGACACCGACCTCGCTGTCGTGACCGGTGAGCGCCGACGGTGCCTTCAGGAATATGTTCGGCGCCCGGAGGAAGTCGAGACCGAGCATCCGACGGTAATCGTCGAAGTTCAGGCCCACGCACCATATCTCCCGCGGCTCGGGCACAGGCGGGAGGAACCTCGCACCGTCGAGACTGACGACCTCGCCTCCGACCGTGGCGAGCTCATGCGCCGTGCCAGCGTCCTCGAGGAACCGCCGCAACGACGGGGCCAGCTCCAGCGCGGAGACGAGACTCGCACCGTCGTCCGTGATGCGGCCCCACAGTGTCCGCTCATCCCGCTCGATCGTCGCGATCCGCATCAGTTGCCTCCGCTCGTCTCCACCGCACCGGTCTCGGCCGCGCTCGCATCCGCCGTCCCCGCAGCCTGACCGTCCGCCCCGTCGGTCGAAGCACGGTGGAGCGCCCACGCGCCCAGTGCTCCGAGCGGTTCACGGACGACCTCGACCCGCGACACCCAAGCCTCGGATCCGAGGAGATGTCCGTACACCGTTGACATCGGCGGACCATCGGCGATGCAAACCTCGCCGGGCAACTCGACGCCATCGTCACGGGCGGCCCGCAGCGCCGCGAGATCACACGACGCGGCCCCGCCCAGCACGAACGACGAACAGACCGTCTCGCTCGCACCCTCGACACGGCTGAGGAGCCGGGCCGCGTAGAGGGCCCGGCTGAGTCCGTACCGGGTTGCCGTTCCCGCCCCCCGGTCGACGGCCCGGACATCCACCTCCGGATCCGCAGGATCGACCAAGCCGGTGAGGATCGTCTCCTGGGACAACGCCCACAGCATCTCTCCGGTCAGGGTCGTCAGACTCCAGGAGATGCGTCCCGACCCATCGACCACGACGAACTTGGTGTGCGATCCCGGCGAGACGAACAGGAGGGGCAACCGACGGCCGTCGAGCGTGAGCAGTCCGGTGACTTCCGTCTCCTCGCCGCGCATGAAATCGGTCGTGACGACGCCACCATCACCCTCGCAGATCACGCCCGGCACGAAGCGCAGTGCGGTCGGGAGGAGACCACGGTCGCCGACGCGCAGGCCCCTGACGAGGTCGTCGAAGCTCATCGGAGCGGGAAGGTGCGGGATCTCCTCGAGGCCGAGTTCTGAGGTGACCATCCCGAAGGCGAGCGCACCCTCGACATCTCCCCAGCCGAGACCGACGGCGGAGAGAGCGCGCTCGGCGACCGCACGTACGTGACCCCCGAGCCAATCACGGTCTCGACCACCGATGCGGGCCAGGTCCCGGACCCCGCCGGTAGCCCGTTCGCCGGCGACGACCTGGCCGTCAGCGACCACCCAGGCCTTCGTCGCGGTTGTTCCGCAGTCGATGGCGACGATCCGACGCGTCATGATGTCGGGACACCCTTCCTCCCTCCGAGGCGCTCGCTCACAGCCGCTGCTGCGGTCACGGTCGCCTCGGCAAGTTCGCCCGTCAGCTGCTCCTCCGACAGCCGTTGCGCTGGCCCAGCGATCGACAGTGCCCCGAGCATCGCACCGCTCGAGTCGTGGATCGTCGCGGCAACGCACCGCACGCCTGGTTCGTGCTCCTCGAGGTCCAGTGCGTAGCCGCGCTCCCGGATCGCGGAGAGCTCAGCCCGGAGTTCGGTCGGGTCGTGGATCGTGTTCTCGGTCTTGCCGACGAGCTCGCCCCGCTCGTGGAGTACCCCGACCGGATCACCGGGATGCTCGGAGAGCAGCGCCTTACCGAGCCCGGTGCAGTACGCGGGGGCACTCAGCCCGACCCGGGACATCATGATGCCGATGGCGTGCTTGCCCTCCAGCTTCTCCAGGTAGACGACGCGGAGCGACTCGTCCAGGACCGCCAGGTGCACCGTCTCGTTGTAGCAGTCGCGCAGGTCCTCGAGGATCGGGAGCGCCTCGCGTCGGAAGTCGACCTGTTCGAGGTACGCCTGACCGAGCTCGACACAGCGCAGACCGAGCCGGTAGTCGTCGGTGCCCGAGACGCGCTCCACGAGCCCGATGTGCTCGAGGTTGCGCAGCATCCGCAGCACCGTCGGTTTCGTGAGTCCGCTCCGCTCCGTGAGTTCACTCAGCGAGGCCGGGGCCCCGTTGTGTTGGATCAGGCCGAGGATGTCCGCCGCGCGCGTGATCGCGCGGACCAGGTAGGTCGAGTCATCCCGTTTCATCTACTCCTCACTCCCCTGCGGGAACCTCATCGCGATCATGGGCGTCCCGATCCGCGCCCGTCCCAGGGCCGCCTGGTCCGCCGAACCCGGTCAACCGCCGCGAGAGCTCCCATAGCCGCCGGGGGGTACGCCCCAGCTCTGACTTCCACATGTCCACGCCGACGGCCGCGGCGATGATGGCGCCCAGTGCGATGCTCTGCCAGGCGGATGCGACGCCGTGGAGGTTCAGCCCGTTCTGCACGATGACGATCGTCATCGCTCCGAACAGCGCGCCGAACACGTTGCCGCGACCACCGAACAGGCTGGCACCGCCGATCACCGCCGCCGCGATCGCGACCAGCTCCATCCCCTGGGCGTAGTTCGGTGATCCGGAATCGAGCCTCGCGGTCATGAGCACCCCCCCGATCCCCGCCATCACGCCGGCGATCACGAAGGCTTTCGTGCGCACCCAGTTGACGTTGATCCCCGACAGGCGCGCGGCCTCCTCGTTCCCGCCGACGGAGTAGATCTGCCGCCCACCTTTCGTGTAGTGGAGGTAGAGGGCAGCGCTCGCGTAGAGGAGAACCACGTACACGAACGGCATCGGGATGCCCAGGACCTGCGCGTAGAAGATCGACCGTAGATCCGGCGAGACGCGGAAGATCGGCGTGCCGCCCGTGTACAGGAACGCGAGCCCCCGGAAGACGCTCAGCGTTCCGAGCGTGAAGATGAACGAGGGGATGCGCCCGTAGCTCGAGAAGAAACCGTTCACCAGGCCCAGCCCGGCCCCCAGGGCCAGCATGACGAGGATCGCGAGCGGTACGGGGAACCCCATGTCCTTGATCAGCCCGGCGGTGAGCACGGTGATCAGCGCGACGAGCGAGCCGGCGGACAGGTCGATCTGGGCGCTCATGATCACGATCGCCGCGCCGATCGCCACGATCGAGACGATCGCCATCTGGAGCGAGACGTTGGCGAGGTTGCGCGGCTGGAGGAACCGGTCGGTGGTGATAGCCATGAGCACGAACGCCGTGGTCATGACGAGGAACGGCCCGATCACCTGCGAGCTGGAGAACCTGCGCAGGATGATCCGGGGAGCCGCAGCGACGCTGTTCATGCCGCCTCGTCCCCTCCGGCCGCCAGTCGGGTCAGCCCCTCCTCGTCGAACTCGTTGCTCGGCGCCTCGGCGACGGCCCTCCCGTTGCGTACGACCACGATGCGGTCACTCATCCGCAGGAGCTCGGGGAAGTCGGAGCTGATGAGGAGCATCGCGATCCCCTGCCCGGTGAGCTCGTTCATCAGGTTGTAGACCTCCATCTTCGCGCCGACGTCGACCCCCTGGGTCGGCTCGTCGAGGATCAGGAAGCGGGCCTCGGAGAACAGCCACCGTGCGATGACGATCTTCTGCTGGTTGCCGCCTGACAGGAACTTGACGCTCCCGCCCATGACGTTGCCCTCGATGTCCAACTTGTCCACGAGATCCCGCGTCGCTCGACGCTCACGGTTGAGCCGGAGGACCGGACCTGCGGAGATCTTGTCAAGCGCCGCGCTGGTCGTGTTCTGCGGTCCCGCGAAGTTGAAGAACAGGCCGTGTGCCTTGCGGTTCTCCGGGATCAGCGCGACGCCAGCGTCGATCGCGTCCGCCGGGGAACGGAACATGACCTGCTCCCCGTCGATGCTGATCCGGCCGCCGGTGATCGGGTCGACACCGAAGAGCGCGCGGGCGATCTCGGTGCGGCCCGCGCCGGCGATGCCGCCGAGTCCGAGGACCTCACCGGCCGCGATGGTGAAGCTCACGTCCTCGATCCCCGCGTCGGTCCGGAGATCCTCGACCACGACGCGGGGTCGGCCGCCGTGCTCCACGCGGTCCGGGTAGTAGGCCGCGAGTTCGGTACCGACCATCAGGCGTACGATCTCGTCGACGGTGGTCTCCGCCGCGACTCGGCGTCCAGCGACGCGTCCATCCTTCAGCACTGTGATGCGGTCGGCGACGTCCATCACCTCGTCGAGGCGGTGGGAGATGTAGAGGATCGCGTGGCCACGCTCAGCGGTCCGACGGATGACGTCATGCAGGTTGTCAACATCCGAGGGACCCAGTGCCGCGGTCGGTTCGTCGAGGATCAGGAGCGACATCTCGTGCGAGATGGCTTTGGCGATCTCGACGAACTGCTGGCGGGCCACCGAGAGGGACTCGACGCGAGCGTCGGGATCCAGGGTCACGTCGAGCTGCGCGAGGGCGGCGCGGGCCCGCTCGCGGGCGGCGCGCCAGTTCACGACCGGGCCACGCTGCGGAAGCCGACCGAGGCAGATGTTCTCGGCCACGCTGAGGGTGCGCACGAGGGAGAACTCCTGGTGGAAGGTCGCCACACCGAGCGCGTGTCCGACGGAGGGATCGGTGACCTGCACGGGTTCCCCCTCGTGGAGGAGGCGGCCGGCGTCGGGCTGGTGGACCCCGGCGATGCACTTGACCAGCGTGGACTTGCCGCTGCCGTTCTCCCCGACGAGAGCGTGGACCTCGCCGCGCCTCAGCTGCGTCGAGACGCGGTCGAGGGCCTGGACCCCCGGGAACGCCTTGGAGACGTCCCGGAGGTCCCAGAGTGGGACGGTGCGTTCGTCACCCACCATCGACTACCTCTCCCCGCGCGGGCTCCTCAGTAGTCCTCGGAGGGTGGCGGGTAGAGGCGGTCGGGCTGCTGCAGGAACTCGATGGCGTTGTCCTGGTCGACGATCTCCGTCGGGATCTCGTGGAAGAACTGATCGAGCTCCGCGTCGCCGGTGAGGCAGTCGTGGACGACCTGCATCGTCGTCTCACCCATGTCGAACGGGAAGGTCATCACCGTGGCCTCCCAGTCACCGGCGTGGATCTGCTCGAGTCCCTCGGTGTCACCGTCGTTGCCGAGGATGATCACGTCGTCGCGACCGAGCGCCTCCGCAGCGGCCTGCGTGCCGATCGACATGTAGTCGTTGGCGGTCATGATCATCGTGATCTCGGGGTGGGCCTGGAGCATGTCCATCGCCGCCTCGTTGCCGCCCTCGACGTTCCAGTTGCCGGGCAGCTCCGCGACGATCTCCATCCCCTCCTCGTCCTCGATCGCATCGACGAACCCGCCGATCCGCTCGGTCGAGTGGTAGCCGGGTAGCCCCTCGATCAGACCGACCTGGTGCTCGGTACCGAACTCCTCGAGCGCGTACTCGCCGAGCTTGTAGGTCCCGTCGCGCTGCACGTAGCCGACGACCGCGTGGATCGGTGTCGGGAAGTCGGCGATATCGGAGTTGACGATCACAACGGGCATGCCTTCGTCCACGATCTGCTCCACCAGCGGGGCCGCGGCCTGCTCGTCGTGCGTGGACAGGATCACCGCGTCGGCATCACGCAGGAGGACATCCTGCAGCATCCCCATCTGGGCCTCCACGTCATCGGTGTCAGGCGCGAGCGTGAAGACATCGTGGCCGAGCTCCTCCGCTCGGGCCTCGATGCCCTTCTCGATCGCGATGTAGTAGGGGAACTCGGTGGCTGGCGGCATGTACGCGATGCTCGCGCTCTCCCCGTCCAAGACGATGTCCGAGCAACTGGCCTGCGCCTCCGCCGTGTCGTCATCCGGAGTATCGTCGTCGACGTCGTCATCCGTGGTGTCGACCTCGTCGTCCGGCGGAGCCACCTCCTCGAACGCGTCTCCGCAGGCGGCGAGGAGCAGGGAGAAGGTGGCGATGATGACAGCGAACAGTCGGAACTTGCTACTCATGGACGGCTCCCGTCGTCTCTGACTGCGTTGCGTCGTTACCGAAGGTGACCACCACGCTCGAGCA
>CAZADJ010000079.1:0-4658 GCA_964483845.1 uncultured Actinomycetota bacterium
CACCGCCGAGCGCCCGTCGACCTCAGCGACGAGATCCGCGTAGAGGCGGTCGGGTACCCCCGGCGGGAGGCTCCCGCAGGCGGCCAGCCAGGTGCTCTCGAGCGCCGCCGTGACGCTCTCGACGACGAGGCGGTCGAGGTCGGTCGAGGTCAGTTCGGGACCGGGACTGTTCAGCTTGGTCACCGTCCCGTCGGGTTCGACGACGGTGATGTTGGTGCGCACCGGTGCGTCGATCGGGATACGCACCGGGTCGATCCCGTCCGCTGCCAGCAGGTCGAGGAACTGCTCGCCCTCCGCACCACCGATCGGGACGACCGCGCGGGCGTGGTGTCCGTTGGCGACGAGCCCGCGGGCGACGTTCACGCCCTTGCCGCCCGCCTGGACGCGCGTGGTGTGCGCGCGCATCACCTCGCCGCGCACGAGCCGCTCGATCTCGACGGTGCGGTCCAGACTGGGGTTGGGGGTGAGGGTGGTCACGGTCACGCCCGCACCACCTCCACGCCCGCGTCGTGGAACGCAGCGACGAGCTCCTCGTCGGCACCGTCATCGGTGATGAACGTGTCGAGCTGGCCCAGAGCTGCGAAGCGTACGAAGTGTCGCTCGCCGATCTTCGTGTGGTCGGCGACCAGCACCACGCGCCCGCCTGCTTCGACGTAGCTGCGCTTCACGGCGGCCTCGTCCGGGTCCGGCGTCGTGAGCCCGTCCTCGAGGGTCACTCCGTTGGTCGCGACGAACGTCACGTCGGGGGTGAGCGAACGGATGAACCGGCTGGCCGTGTCACCGACCGTCGCGAGGGTCCGGGAGCGCACGCGCCCGCCCGCGAGGAGGACCTCGATGCCGGGCCGACTCACCAGGGCCGTCGCGATCGGGAGGCCGTTGGTGACGACCGTCAGGTCGGCACGACCTGGGAGCGCCTCCGCGATCGCCCCGGTCGTGGTGCCCGCATCCAGCGCGATGGTGCCCCCGTCCGGCACCAGATCCAACGCGGCCTTCGCGATCCGGGACTTCTCCTCGACCATCTCACCGAGCCGCTCCGCGACGGGCGTCTCCAGCCGGAGGCGCTCCACGGGGATCGCACCGCCGTGCACCCGGCGGACGATGCCCTGGCGTTCGAGCTCGGTGAGGTCGCGCCGGACGGTCTCGGGGGTGACGTCCAGCTGGGTCGCCAGCGCACTCACGCCGACGCGGCCGCTGCGGCGCGCACGGTCCACGATGAACTGGCGCCGCTCCTCTGGGTACACGTTCGAGTCCGTTACTGTGTGTTCTACTGTTGGAAACGCTTTGTTTATATGTGTTCATCGTTGGTTCGTCCAGGGAGACGTGCGCTCAACGCACGCTCGGTCGAACGGCCCCATCGATGGAGTGGGTCAGTGCCGGTGGTGGTACGCAGCCACTCCATCGACGGAACCGGCGGATCCGATCAGCCGTCGAGCGCGGGACCGGCGAGCGCGCGGCGTGCCACACCGGCGGTGAGGTTCGCGCCGCTGACGAGCAGCACGATGCGTCGGCCCGCGACCTCCGGACGCTGCTCCCAGGCCGCCGCGAGAGCGGCGGCGCCGGCCGGCTCGGCGAGCACGTGACCGTCGACGGCGAGCGTGTGGACCGCCGCGAGCATGCGCTCGTCGGTGACGGTGACGACCTCGTCGACGACCGCGCGGATCCCCTCGAGCGCGCGCTCCGCCGGCACCCGGCACTCGAGCCCGTCGGCGATCGTCTCCGCCGGGCGCTCGACCGCCCGTCCCGCCCGGAAGCTCTCGGCCATCGCCGGTGCCCCCACCGCCTGCACCGCCGTCACCGTGACGTCCGGGTGCTCGCTCTTCAGCGCGGTCCCGCACCCCGTCGCCAGGGTGCCGCTGCCCATCGGGACGTAGACCCGGTCCACGTGATCGAGCCCCCGGGCGATCTCGGCCCCGACGGTCCCGGCCCCCTCCATCAGGTCCAGGCTCTCACCGTCGTCGACGAAGAGCAGCCGGTGCTCCGCCGCGAAACGCCGTGCCACCTCCTTCGCCTCGTCCAGGTCGCGGCCGGCGAGGTGCACGTCCGCCCCGAGGGCGGCGATCATGCGCCGCTTCGCGGGGTTCGGGTCCGCCGGGAGGAACACGTGAGCATCCACCCCGAGCGCACCGGCCGCGTACGCGACGCCCTGTCCGTGGTTGCCTGTCGACGAGGTGACCGCGCCGCGGAGCTCGCCGCGGTCCCGCGCCCGCAGGAGCGCCGTCAACGCCCCACGGTGCTTGAACGACGCGATCGGGGAGACGGTCTCGACCTTCAGCCAGACGTCGGCCGCGAGCGCCTCGCACAGCAGCGGCGCGCCGACGAGCGGCGTCGCGTCGACGTGTGTCGCCAGGGCGGCGGCCGCCGACGCGATCCCCTGGGCGCTCGGGAGCTGCGTCACGGTGACCTCCGGACCGCGGCGGACGGGCGTGTCCGGCCCGGACGGTAGTGGCGCACGGCCGGACCCGAACGGGCCGGCGCGGCCGTACGCAGGGCGGACACCACCGGCGGCCGCCGCGCACCGGCCTCCCCGGGCCGGGCGGATCGCCGCCGTAGGGTGTCGCCCGATGACCGACCGCATCGACCGCATCGCCGGACGTCTCCCGGGCCCGCTCGCGCCGGCCTGGCGGCTCTCCGCGCACACGGTGCGGAGCACGATCGACGACCGGGTCCACGGCCTCGCCGCGGAGGCCGCGTTCTTCGCCATCCTGTCGCTGCCGCCGATGATCCTCGCGGTCGTGGGCTCGATCGGGTTCGTGGCCGACGCGCTCGGACCGGAGGTCCGGGCGTCCATCGAGGGGGCGATCCTGGGCATCCCGCGCCTCATCTTCGCGCCGGACACGATGGAGGTCATCGAGCCGATCCTCGCCGAGGTCCTGCGTGAGGGACGCGGGGACGTCGTCGGGATCGGGTTCCTCATCGCACTCTGGGGTGGATCGCGCGCGATCAACGTCTACCTCGAGGCGCTGGCGATCGCCTACGGCGTGGACGATCCGCGGCCGACCTGGCGTCGACGCGGCCTGGCCTACGTGCTGACGCTGGCCGGCGCGGTGATCGGCGCCGTCGTCATCCCCGCCCTCGTGCTCGGCCCGGACCTGGTCGACTGGCTGCTGAACTGGGCCCCCGGGCCGATCGACCAGGCCGCAGTCTTGCTCGCCGAACGCGCGTTCTGGCCGGTCCTCGGGCTCATCACGGTGGTGATGCTCACCGCCTTCTACGACATCGGCGTGCCCTGGCGGACCCCGCTCCACCGCGACCTCCCGGGCGCCGTCCTGGCCATGCTGCTGTGGGTGCTGGGCGGGATCGCGCTGCGCATCTACGCCGACATCTCCATCCGACGCGACGACGGCGGGATCTACGGCCCGCTGGCCGCCCCACTGGTCGTGCTGCTGTGGCTGTACG
This sequence comes from uncultured Actinomycetota bacterium, assembly GCA_964483845.1. Taxonomy (GTDB): domain Bacteria; phylum Actinomycetota; class Nitriliruptoria; order Nitriliruptorales; family JAHWKO01; genus CAZADJ01. Next base: position 3,397 of record CAZADJ010000079.1, read on the forward strand.
TCACCGCGTTCGCGGTGCTGCTCGGCGCCGAGCTGAACGCCGAGATCGAGCGCCTCTGGCCCCACGGCGAGCGGCGTACACGCGAGACGGGGGAGGATCCGACGGCCGACGTCGAGGAGCCAGCGGCCTCCGCCTGAGCGTTGCGCCGCCACGAGACGTGGACCGATCGGGACGCGCTCGGGACGGATCGGTCAGCGGTCCTCGTCGCCACGGTCGTCGAAGCGCAGGGACCTCGGCAGGTGCGCGACCTGGTTCCACGACAGGAGCGTGGCGTGGCTCCCGTCGTAGCGGATCTCGGTGATGGAGCAGTTCGCGACCCCGCCGAGCACGCCGTCGTCCAGCTCGAGCAGCGCGCGGGTGCCGTGCCAGACCGGGCCGCCGTGCGTGACGCACACCACGGTCCCGTCTCCCGCGTCGGCGGCCAGGCGGCGGTAGACGGCGATGACGCGTGCCGCGAGCGTCGGGGAGTCCTCGCCCCCGGTCTCGGCGATGACGTCCTCACCCGCGCGCCACCGCTCCCAGCGCTCCCGGTCCTGGCCGGCCACCTCGGTCGCCAACCGCCCGGTCCACGCGCCGAAGTCCCGCTCACGCAGCCCCGGGTCGTAGCTCGGCTCCCGACCGAGCCGTGACCCGACGAGCTCCGCCGTCAGCCGGCAGCGCTCCAGGTCGGACGAGATCAGGTCCGCGTCGGGATGGACGTCGGCGATCACCTCGGCGGTGCGCTCCGCCTGCCGTCGGCCGCGGGCTGACAGACCGGTCCCGGACTGGCCCTGGATGCGCCGCGCGACGTTCCACTCGGATTCGCCGTGCCGGACGAGGACGAGGTGGGTCACCGTGGGAGGGGGCTTCAGGTGGCCAGGGCGTCGCTGGGCTCCACGGCCTCCCCGGTCAGGGGGTCGAGGTGGGTCACGTCACCCCAGAGACGCTCCAGCGCGTAGAACTCGCGCTGCTCCTCGCCGAAGAGGTGGAGGACGACGTCGCCGTAGTCGAGGAGGTACCAGCCGGACGCGGGTGAGCCCTCACGTCGCAGCGGACGACGGTCGCGCTCGCTGCGCAGCCGCTCCTCCACCGCCTCGCCGACGGCCTTCAGCTGACGGTCGGTGCGCGCGCTGGCGATGACGAAGAGCTCGACGAGCCCGACCAGCTCCGCGACGTCGAGCACGGCGAGGTCGGTGGCCTGCTTCGAGTCGGCGGCTTCGCACGCGGCGACAGCGAGGCTGATCGCCTCGGCGTGTGCTGGCACCTGCTCCTCGTCCGTCCGG
>CAZADJ010000079.1:4758-11292 GCA_964483845.1 uncultured Actinomycetota bacterium
CGTCCGGTTGCGTGCTGCTGCGTGCTGCTGCGAGTCACGGGCGCTCGCTCGTCTCCAGCCTGAAGGGAACCACAGGAGGCTCCGGGGTGCACGGAGCGCCTACCGTCCGGCCGCCTCCGACTCGTCGACGAGGTCGAGGAAGTCGCGGCCGACCACGATCGTGATGTCCACGACGGACTGGGGCGTCCGGCTCACCTCGACCTGCCCGGTCCCGATCAGGCGCACGAGCTCGCGGGCACGGTCCAGCTGGTCCGGCTCGTCACCGTGGACGATCACCCGGGTGATCTCGTGGTCGAAGCGGTCGGCGTTGTCGGTGAGCACGACCCGGAAACCGCCGGGGAGCACGCGCGCGGCGACCTCCTGGCCGATGCCGGGCCGCCCGTTGCCGTTCAGGATCTGGAGCCTGCGGCCGTCGATCGGCTCCCCGCTGTGCGCAGCGGGGAAGCGGTCCGCGACCAGCGGATCCGCTCGATCACGGTCGATGCGCAGCGAGCGGTCGTCGCCGGTCCCCAGCGGGGAGACCGGCACGACGAGCGAGTCCAACCGCCCCCGCTCGTGCGCCCGGGTCGCCGCCGAGAACGTCGCGTGCACCGCCTCGGGTGGCAGCGGTGCGTCCAGCATCGGCGCCTCGTCGGCGAAGACCCGGTCCACGAGCTCGGCGTCGTCGGCGAGCTCGGAGAAGATCGCCTCGATGACGCGTCGGACCTGCGCGAGGTGGTCCAGCTCGCCCTCACCGGCCACGCCCAGACCGAGCAGGTCGGCCGCGGCGGCGCCCTCGAGGCGCTGCTCACCACGTGGGAAGCGGACGCTCCTCGACCCGTCGGCATCCTCGGCGCTCACCGCCGCCGGGAGGTCCACGGTGATCCCGCCGAGGCGGTCCACGAGCTCGCCCCACCCGCGCTCGCTCACGGTGACGACCGCGTCCGCGTGGAGCCCCAGGAGGTTGTCCACGGTCGCGCCGACCAGCGGAGCGCCGCCGTAGGCGAAGGCCTCGCTGACGCGGTCCAGCCCGTGACCCGGGACGTCGGTGACGGTGGAGACCGGGACGAACAAGATGGTCGCCTCCCCCTCCCCTGGCCCCTCGCCGAGCACGAACACCAGCGAGGCACCGGCTGCGGGGTCGCGGTCGTCGAAGGTGGCGAAGAGCAGGGTCGGCGCGCGCTCGCTGCTCCCCGCGGCGTCGGTCGGAGCGGCACGGTCGTCGCCGGTCAGGAGCCCGAGCCGGGGAGCCGACCACCACCCGGCCGCGACGAGCGCCACCAGGACGACAACGACGACGGCGGTGCGCCGCGCCGTCCGTCGACGTCGCGCTCGCCGCAGGTCGCTCCTCCGGGGCCGGCGCCGGGACCGCCCGCCCCCGCCGCGTCGAGGCCGGCTGGTCGCCGCACGACCTCCGGGCGGGGACCGCCGCGCCCGGACCGGCGGGTCCGCACCCGGAGATCCCTCCGGCGACGGGTCGGCGGACGCGTCCTCGTCCTCGACGGCCGGCACCTCCCGGTCGGCCCCGCTCACCGTCGACCGCCCGACGCTGCCCCGTAGAGCCCGTGCTCGCGCACGTACGCGATCACCGCCTCCCGGGTCTGGTAGCGGACCGGCCCGCCGGCACGGAAGCGCGCGCGGAGGTCGGTCGAGGAGAGGTCGATCCCCGGCACCTCGAGCCGTTCCAGGCGCTCGTAACGCGGGTCGTCCCCGCTGATCTCGTGGCCGGGGCGGGTGAGGACGACGAACCGCGCGAGCCGCAGGGCACCGTCGACCTCCTTCCACTCGGGCAGCTGCGCCGCGGCGTCCTCACCGAGGAGGAAGACGAGCTCGACGTCGCGCTCGCGCGAACGCAGGTCCCGCAGCGTGTCGACCGTGTAGGTGACGCCGGCGCGGTCGACCTCGGTGCGGTTCACCGTGAACCGGGGGTGGTCGGCCACGGCGAGCTCGACCATGCGCACACGGTGCTCGGCCGCGGAGAAGTCCCGCTTCATCCACGGTGCACCGGCGACGACGAACTGGACCTCGTCCAGCGCCAGCTCCACGCGAGCGACCTCGGCGACGACGAGGTGGCCGAGGTGCGGCGGATCGAAGGTCCCGCCGAGCAGGCCGATGCGGCGGTTCATGGCTCCTCGGAGGGTACCGAGCGGCCGTTCGGCGGCGCGGGAGGCCCTGGGAGGCGCCGAGCCGCCGACGAGGGGGACGGGCGCGAGGCCCGCCCCCCGTCGAGCCGGACCCCGTGGGGCCGGCGGGTGCCTAGGATCAGCTCTCCTCGATGATCGCCTTCAGGTTCGCGAGGTTCGCCTTCATGTCGCGTTCGTACATCTTCGCGACGATCGGATCCCCGAGCTTGCCGAAGAACCCGCCGAGCGAACCCGACTCGCCGTGGTAGGCGACGTGCGTGGCACCGTCCGCCTCGGTCAGCGTGTAGCTGAACTCGAACGGGAACGGCGACTCCACGGTGCGTCCGGCGACGCGGGAGGGCCGGTCCACCTCGGTGAACTCGCCCACCCACTCGATCTTGCGTCCCGCGGCCTTCGTGACGCCCCGAGTCCGTCCGCCCTTCTGCGGTGCGCCTTCGTACAGGGCCTCGTACTCGAGCAGACCGGACTGCCACAGCGGCTGGCTGTCGGGATCCACGATGGCGTCGAACACGCGCTCGCGTGGCTGGTCGATGTCGATGCTGACGTCGATGGTGGGCATCCGCGTTCTCCTCCCCGGCGGCGTGGTGCCACCGGACCCACGCATCATCCGCTCCACACCCGTCGCCGTCCAGTGTTCCCGCGGATCCGTCGGCCCGGCGGGCCGTGCCGCTCAGGTCAGCCGCTCCACGAAGGCGGCCAGCTGCTTCAGGTTGCGCACCTCGACCATCTCGTCGCAGTGGACCGCGTAGCGGTGTGCGATCGAGTCGCCGGCCCCCCAGAACTGGGTCGGCTCGGGGTTCAGCCACAGGACGCGCCGGGCGCGGTGCGCGACGTCCTCGAGCACCCACGCACCGGCCTTGCGGTAGTTGTTGCGTGCGTCCCCGAGGACGAGCACGGTGGACCGTGGGGTGAGCTCGGCGGCGTACCGACGGTGGAACACCTCGAGGCTGTGGCCGTAGTCGCTGTGCCCGTCGAACCAGACCACCTCGGCGTCCCGCAGCATCCGCCCCACGGAGACCTCCGGGTCGTCGGCGTCGAGCAGGTCCGTGATCTCGTCGATCGTGTCCACGAAGGCGAACGAGCGCACCTTGCTGAACTGGTCCTGGAGCGCGTGGACGAGCAGCAGCGTGAACCGGGCGAACGCCGCGACCGATCCGGAGACGTCGCAGAGGAGGTAGAGCTCCGGCTTGTGCGGCTTGCGCGCCCGGAACGCCGGGTCGAACGGCACCCCGCCGGTCGCGAGGGACCGCCGGACGGTGCGACGCACGTCGAGCCGCCCGTCGCGACCGCGGCGTCGCTTCACTGCGACCCGCGTCGCGAGTTTGCGCGCGAGCGGACGGATCTCGGCGCGGAGCTCGCGCTGCTCCTCGGGCGACAGCCGGAACAGGTCGCGCTCGTCGAGCGGCGCCCGGGCGGTACGGTCGGCGACCGTGTCGACGCCGCGCTGCTCCGCGTAGCGGCGACGGACCTCGGCCTCGACCTCCTCCCGGAACGCGCGCAGCCGGGCCTCGAACTCGTCGCGCCACAGCCGGCGCTCCAACGCGCTCGGCACACCCCCGGTCCGCTCGGTCCGCTCGGCCAGCAGCCGGTCCAGGAGGTCGGGGAGATCGACGACGCGCATGACCCGGTAACCGAACCACGACTCGCCGCCGTCGCGTCCCTCGGCGCGACCGAAGCGTTCGACGGCCTCCCGGGCGAGCCGGCGGATGGCCGCGTCGTCGCCGTCCATCAGGCGGTCGAGGAGCTCCTCGAGGTAGGCCTCGGGGTCCGCCTCGCCCTCCTGCGCGGACGGGCGTCCGCCGACGACGCCGGGCCGTGGGGGGAAGTACAGGTCGAACAGGTCGTCGAAGGTGTGGCGGTGCGCGTGGGACTTCACGAGGACGGCGGCCAGGGATTCGCGGAGCTGGGCACGCTCGAGGAGGTCGATGTGGCGCAGCGCGGTCGTCGCCTCGATCCCCTGGGAGACGGGGACGGCCACACCCGACCGCCGGAGCGCGTCGACGAAGCCGCGAAGTCGTTCGAGCAGCGGCGCCTCACGCATATCTAGTTCATCTCGGGGCGGGGCGGGACCTCGAGGTGGGACTCGGCGCGCCGGATGTCACCGGCGTGCTTGAGCAGCACGGTGAGCGTCCCGCGGGCCACCTCCTCGTCGACCGACTCGAACCCGAGCTCGAGGAGGGTCCGCGCCCAGTCGATCGTCTCGGAGATGGACGGCGGCTTCTTCAGCTCGAGCTGGCGAAGGCTGCGCACGATGCGCACCAGCTGGTCCGCGAGCGCCTCGGGCGCGTCGGGGACGCGGGTCATGACGATCTCGCGCTCGCGCTCGACGCTCGGGTAGTCGAGGTGGAGGTAGAGGCAGCGCCGCTTCAGCGCCTCGGACAGCTCCCGCGAGCTGTTCGAGGTGAGGACGACGAAGGGGTGGCGGGTGCCGCGGACGGTGCCCATCTCGGGGATGGTGACCTGGAAGTCGGAGAGGATCTCGAGAAGGAGCGCCTCGAACTCGAAGTCGACCTTGTCCACCTCGTCGATCAGCAGCACCGCCGCGTCCGGATGGCGCAGCGCGCGGAGCAACGGGCGCTCGAGGAGGTACTCCTCGCCGAAGATGTCGTCGTGGAGCTCGTCCCAGCCGTGACCGTCACCCGCGGTGCGGTCGTACTGGATGCGCAGCAGCTGCTTCTTGTAGTTCCACTCGTACAGCGCCTTGGCCTCGTCGAGGCCCTCGTAGCACTGCAGGCGGATCAGCTCCGCGTCGCGGGCCTGCGCGACCGCCTTGGCGAGCTCGGTCTTCCCCACGCCGGCGGGGCCCTCGACGAGGATGGGCTTGCGGAGGCGTTCGGCGAGGTACGTGACGGTCGCGATCGACTCGTCGGGGAGGTAGCCGACCTCGGCGAGCCGCTCCGTCACATCATCGACGCCAGAGAACTCGCTGGGCACGGGTGGCTCCTCGGGGGGATGGGCCCGCAACGGTACGTCCGCCGGGCACCTGACGGCGAACCGGTCAGCTACCGGAGGGCTGCATCTCGGGGATGCACCCGAGATCCTGCGGGAAGGCGACCACCTCACCGACCGTGGAGTCGTAGAACGCCACGCTCGTGGCGCCGGCTGCCCCGATCACGTAGGCGTCCCCCTGATCGTGGAGGCACAGGCCGTACAGCGTCGCCTGGTCGGCCGTGACCGAGGCGCGCGCGAACAGGTCCTCGAGCGAGTCGGTGTAGGTGCCGTTCTCGGCGACGTACGCCTCCGCCGCCAGCACCAGCGCACGGACGTGCTCCTCGGCGATCCCGCCGGCGGACGGCTCGATCGGCACCGAGGTCTCGAACCCGCTCGTCACGTCACCGCCCATCCCCGTGAAGCCCTGCATGAAGGTCTCCATCAGCTCCGCGATGTCCAGCTCGACCGCCCCCTCCGGAGCGGCGACGTCCGGTTCGGTCCCGTGATCGGAGAACGACGCGACGATCCTGACGCTGCCGTCCGGCACGTCCGCGTCGTCCGGGGCGGCGCTGCGTGCCACCGCCAGCACGTCCACCGAGATCTCGTCGACCAGCCGGTCCGAGACCACGATCCGACCACCGTCGACCAGCTCGGGGATCTCGGCCAGGTCGGACTCCACGTCCTGGGCGCCGAACATCACACCGGCGCCGCTCCCACCGAACGCGTCGGCCATGAACCCGACGCCCGCACGTGCCAGCTCCCGAGCCCGGAGCTGCACCGTGAACGTCCGCGGGTCGTCGCCGGACCCCTGTTCGGTCACGAGCGTGAACCGCTCGACGAACGTGGCGGGATCGTCCCCGAACGCCTCGCGCAGGTCGGCACGGAACTCCTCGGGATCCGGACCGAGGTTCATGCCGGAGGGCGTCGCCAGCGCTTCCGGATCGCCGACGAAGACGACCCACTCGCCGCTCAGCAGCGCCTCGGCCGCCTCACGGAGCTCCGGCGGGAAGCCCTCCAGACCGATCATCGCCTCCTCCACCGGGAAGGGCTCACCCATCGCTTCGGCCAGCTGCACGATCGCGAAGCGGAGGTAGGTGTGGGTCGCGTCCGTCCGACGGATCTCGAACGCGTCGATCCCCATCACCTGGACGAGCAGCCGGGAGCGCTCGTCCCCGAGAGCGCCGGACACCTCCAGCCCGTCGATCAGGGTGGCCGCCTTCGGGTCCTCCGCGACCAGGGCGTCGCGCGCCGTCTCGTCGAGCTCGACCGACAGGTCGAAGGCGAGCGGCCCGGCGAACGTCCGTTCCAGGGCGTCGGTGACCGCCTCGGCGGGATCGGCGGGCCCCCCGCCGCCACCGCAGGACGCGACGAGCGCCAGGACGCCCGCCAGGATGACGACCTTCAACCGGTGGACGCGCACGTCGGCTCCGCTCTCGTCGCCCCCCTGGTTGCTATCGGCCCGTGGGCCGCCCGGCTCCAG
>CAZADJ010000080.1:0-6722 GCA_964483845.1 uncultured Actinomycetota bacterium
CGGGACGGGAGCCGGGGGCGGCTCGTGCTCGTCTCGACACCGATCGGCAACCTCGACGACCTGTCCGTACGGTCGGCCGACGCCCTGCGCGACGCGGATCTCGTCGCGGCGGAGGACACCCGGCGCACCGGGCGGCTGCTCGCTCACATCGGGGCCGAGACCCCGCAGACCTCCTACCACGACCACACCCGGTCGGGTCGGGTCGAGGAGATCGTCGACAGGGTCCGGGCGGGGGAGACCGTGGCGCTCGTCACCGATGCAGGCACCCCCGCGGTCTCCGACCCCGGCTACCGGATCGTGCGCGCGTGCGTCGACGCGGGGCTCACGGTCGAGGCGGTGCCCGGTCCGTCGGCCGTCCTCCACGCTCTCGTCGTCTCCGGCCTGCCGACCGACCGCTTCGCCTTCGACGGGTTCCTGCCCCGTCGGGGCAGCGCGCGCGGCCAGCGCCTGGCCGAGATCGCCGACGAGCGACGCACCACCGTCGTGTTCCTCTCCCCGCACCGCGCCGAGGCGGACCTCGTGGACCTCGCCGCCGCCTGCGGGGACGACCGCGAGGCGGCGCTCTGCAGGGAGCTCACGAAGCTTCACGAGGAGGTGCAGCGCGGGTCGCTGGGCGAGCTGGCGGGGACAGTCGGCGAGACCGGTGTCCGTGGGGAGGCGACGCTGGTCGTCGCCGGCGCCCCGCCCGTGCCGGCGATCGAGCGCTCGCCCGCCGAGCTGGCGGGCGAGGTCGAGCTCCGCACGTCGGTCGGCGTGGACAAGAAGGAGGCGATCGCGGAGGTCGCCGCTGAGGCCGGTGTGCCGAAGCGGGAGGTCTACCAGGCGGTGCTGGACGCGGGCGGGTCCTCCCGATCGTCGGGCTCGTCGGGTGACGGCGGGGGCTCGTCCTGAGCGGCCGGAGCGCGTGGTCGCGCACCCGTCCCCGGGTCGGACCCGGCGCCGGGCTCACCCTCGGCACCGCGATGTCGGTCCGCTCGCGGCGTCGATACGGGTGGCTGCTCGGCCGGCTGTGGGCGGGGGGCTGCTCGGCTCCGCGGCGGGGAGCCGCTGACGGGCCACGGCGGTAGGTCGCTGCGACGGTCCGCACCCGACTGACGGTCGGTGTCCCCTTCGCGCTGGGTGCGTTCGTCGCGGACGCGCTCGTCGAGCACGCCGACACCGGCGACGCACGAGCGGCACAGCGCCCGCTTGCGGAACTGGCTGAGGTCCTCCTCGCGCCCGCAGAAGACGCACTGGTCGCTCGGCTTCGCGAGGATCACCTGCTCACCCTCCACGTGGACCTCGAGCGCGTCGCCCTCGCGGATCCCGAGGGTGCGGCGGATCCCAGCCGGGATCACCACCCGCCCCAGGTCGTCGACCTTCCGGCGGATCCCGGTCCTCATCGCACGTCCTCCGTCGCGGTCGCTCTCGTTCCGGCTCGGGCCGCTCACGCCGGGGTGGTCTCCGACGGGTTCTCGGGCGGCTCGACCTTGGAGAAGAGCGGCCCCTCCGGGCGCAGGCGCGTGCCCGGCTCCACCGCCGATCGTGCCCACCCACCCTCGACGATCGTGCCTCCCTGCCCGAGGACGCCGTGCAGACGCTCGCTCGAGAACGGGACGAACGGGAAGAAGGCCACCTTCAGGGCGTTGACCGCCTCCAGCGCGACGCACAGCGTCGTGGCGGTGCGCCGCTCGTCGGTCTTGGCCGTCGACCACGGCTCCTTCGTGTTCAGGTAGACGTTGGCGGCCTGCGCCCCCCGCAGGGCGACCTTGAGCGCGGCCTTCAGCTCGACCGCCTCGATCCTCTCCGCCTCCTCGGCCAGCACGGCGTCCACCTCGTCGAGGAGGCGCTGGTCGACGTCGTCGAGCTCGCCCGGCTCGGGCACGGTCCCGTCGAAGTAGCGGTCGGTCATGGTGACGACCCGGTTCACGAGGTTGCCCCAGGTCGCGACGAGCTCGTCGTTGATGCGGCGGATCATCTCCGCCTCGGTGAGGTCGGTGTCGTTGTACTCGGGGAGGTTCGCGGCGACCGCGTAGCGCAGCGCGTCGGCCTCGTACTCCTCGAGGTAGTCGAGCACCGCCCGCCCGACCCCGGCGGACTTCGACGCCTTCGCCCCCTTGAAGGTGACGTACTGGTTGGCGGGCACGTCGGTGGGGAGGTTGTGATCGCCGTACCCCATCAGCACCGCGGGCCAGAACACCGCGTGGAAGGCGATGTTGTCCTTCCCGATGAAGTAGTAGGTGCCCGCCTCCTCGTTCTGCCACCAGTCGCGCCACGCCTCCGGGTCACCGGTGCGCTGCGCCCACTCCTTCGAGGCCGACAGGTAGCCGATGAACGCCTCGAACCAGACGTAGATGCGCTTGCCGGGACCGAGCTCGTCGGTCGGCAGCGGCACCCCCCAGTCGAGGTCGCGGGTGATCGGCCAGTCCCGCAGGCCACCCTCGACGAACCCGATCGCCCAGTTGATGACGTGTCGCCGCCAGCCCTCGCGGCCCTTCAGCCACGCCAGCAGGTCGTCCTCGATCTCGCCGAGCTTCACGAAGAAGTGCTCGGTGTCGCGCATCTCGGGGACCGTCCCGGTCAGCCGGCTGCGGGGGTCGTCGAGCTCCTCGGGGTCCAGGGTCCGCCCGCAGTCCTCGCACTGGTCGCCGCGCGCCTCCTCGTAGCCGCAGTGCGGGCAGGTGCCCTCGACGTAGCGGTCGGGCAGGAACCTCCCGGCCTGCGGATCGAAGTACTGCTGGGTGGTCTCGGCGACGATCAGCCCCTTGTCGCGCAGCGTGCCGAAGACGTCGTGGACCACCTCGCGGTGGTTGTCGGTCATCGTCGTCGTGAACAGGTCGAAGGAGATCCCGAGCCGCTCCCACTGCTCGAGGAACCGCGGGTGGTAGCGGTCCACGATCTCGGCTGGGTCGACGCCCTCCTCGTCGGCTTCGACGGTGATCGGGGTGCCGTGGGCGTCGCTGCCCGAGACCATCAGCACCCGGTTGCCCGCGACCCGGTGGTAACGGGCGAAGATGTCCGCCGGGAGGTAGCAGCCGGCGATGTGTCCGAGGTGCGACAGGCCGTTCGCGTACGGCCACGCGACGGCGACCAGGATCGGGACGGGATCGTTGCTCATCGTCCCGCGAGCGTAGCGTCCGCCGTGGATCCCCCCACCCCGGCTCTGGCCGACGTGGGGGGTGCTCCGTGTCGGCGCCGGTCGCTGCTCGCCTACCCTCGGGCGCCGACTCGAGGAGCGCCGATGCACCCCACCGACCTCGCCCGACTCCGCACGGTGAGCGACCCCCGCCTCCACCCCGACGGTGAGCGTGTCGCGTTCGTCGTGCGGGAGTTGGATCTCGACGAGGACCGCTACGTCTCGCGCGTCTGGTTGTGGGACGGGCGGGACGCGCGGCCGTTCACCCACGGTCCCACCGACTCGGGTCCCCGGTGGTCCCCCGACGGATCGCGGCTCGCGTTCGTCCGCAAGGATGACGACGACGAAGCCAAGCCCCAGGTCGCGGTGATGCCCGCCGACGGCGGGGAGGCCCGGGTGCTCACCGACTTCCCGCTCGGTGCCGGTGCGGCGGAGTGGTCGCCGGACAGCGCCACGCTCTGCGTCGTCGGGACGACCTGGATCGAGGAGCTCGCCGACCTCGACGACGACGAGCGCCAGCGGCGGGCCCGGCGGATCACCCACCCCCAGTGGAACCTCGACAACGAGGGGTGGCGCCACGATCGCCGCCGTCACCTGTACCTCGTCGACCCGGATTCGACCGACGACGCCGAGCCGAGTCTCCTCACCCCCGGCGAGTTCGACGAGGGTGCGCCGCGCTGGCACCCGGACGGCGACCGCATCGCGTTCCTGTCCGCCCGCCACGAGGAGCGTCACCTCGATGCCGGCAACCAGGCGTGGACCGTCGGTGTGGACGGCGGTGACGCGGAGCCGCTCGTCGACGTCGGTTCGTGGTCGAGCGTCACGTTCCGTCCGGACGGGGTCGTCCACCTCGTCGGCGACACCGACCCCTGGGCCTGGCCGTCCGTCGCGACCGCGTACCGCCTCGAGGGGGATGGCTCGCTCACCGACCTGACCGGTCATCTCGACCGCTCGGTCGCGCCGTACTCGCCGAGCTGCGCACCGAACGAGCCGCTCTGGATCGGTGACGAGCGCTTCCTCACCCTCCTCGAGGACCGTGGACGCGTCCGCGTCGTCGCCGTCGACGCCGACGGGACGACCACCGACGTGCTCGGCGGCGACCGGTGCATCACCGGCCTCGCCCCGAACGCCGACGGCTCGAGCATCGCGTTCACGGCCACCGATCCGACCGACCCCGGCGAGCTGTACCGGTGGGACGGCAGCGGCGAGCGCGCGCTCACGTCGGTGAACGCGGCGTTCCGCGACGAGGTGCCTCTGGCGGAACCGGTCCACTTCACCTACGAGCGCGACGACGTGGACATCGACTGCTGGATCTACCTCCCCCACGGCGACGAGCAGGTCCCGCTCCTGTTCAACATCCACGGCGGGCCCGCGAGCCAGTACGGGTGGTACTTCTTCGACGAGTTCCAGGTGTACGCCGGGTCCGGCTACGGCGTCGTCGCGACCAACCCGCGCGGCTCCTCGGGCCTCGGGCTGGACTGGCTCCGGGCGGTCGTCGGCGTCTGGCACACCGAGGACCCACCGGACCTGGGCGATCTCCGCGCCGCCGTCGACGTCGCGCTCGAGCGCGAGCCGCGCCTCGACGGGGACCGGCTGGGGGTGATGGGTGGCAGCTACGGGGGGTTCATCACCGGTCGCCTCATCGCGGTCGACCACCGCTTCGACTCCGCGATCGTCGAGCGTGGGCTGCTGTCGTGGCCGTCGTTCGCCGGGACCTCGGACATCGGCACGTACTTCGACCGCATGTACGTCGGCGAACAGCTGCCGGAGGGGTACGAGCGGCTGTGGCGTGCGAGCCCCGTGGCGTACGCGCACCAGGTCGAGACACCGACGCTCGTGCTCCACTCCGAGAACGACCTGCGCTGCCCGATCGAGCAGGCCGAGCAGTACTTCGTGGCGCTCCAGCGCCACGGCGTCACCTCCGAGTTCGTCCGCTTCCCCGGCGAGGGTCACGAGCTGTCCCGCTCCGGTGACCCGAAGCACCGCGTCGAGCGCTTCGAGGTCGTGCTCGACTGGCACGGTCGTCACCTCGACGTACCGGTCCCGGAGCCACGGGAGACGACCGGCGCCGAGGGTGAGGACCCGGGCGCCGGGTAGGTGGCCGCGGCGGGTCAGGACATCGATGGAGTGGGTGAGTGCCACGAGCGGTACGGAGCCGCTCCATCGATGACCGGGGTCGGTGAGTTCGGTGACCAGGGGGGTCCGCGCGGCGTGTCGCGCGACGGGCGTGCGACCCGGCACTCGACCGGGGGGTGCGTCCCGGCACTCAACCTCTCCGGCACGCTGTGCGTCTGCACGGGTGGAGGCGCGCGACCGGGAGTCGGTGGACGGCGGTCACGCGGTGACGGATGGCGGATGCGGTGCTGAACGTGCTGGACGGGCGGCGGGACACCACGTCGTCGTTCGCCGACGTCTACAACGCCCACCACCGTCGCGCGGTCCGCCTCGCGTGGCTGCTGACCGGGGACCCCCACGCCGCCGAGGACGCCGTCGCCGAGGCGATGACCAAGGTCTGGCGGCAGTGGGACAAGGGGCGGGTCGACGACGTCGGCCCGTACCTGCGTCGCGCCGTCGTCAACCAGGTCCGCAGCCGCGGGCGCCGCAAGGTGCTGGAGCGGCGCGAGGCGGACAAGCGTCACGGCGACGCGCGCGGCGTGCGTCTCCACGACGAGGACATCGCCGACCGGGACGAGATCTGGCGGGCGCTGAACGAGCTGCCGCCACGCCAACGCCAGACCATCGTGCTGCGCTACTACGAGGACCTCTCCGAGGCCGACACCGCCGAGATCCTCGGGGTGTCGGTCGGGACGGTGAAGTCCCAGGTCTCGCGCGGCATCGCCCGGATGCGTGACCTGGTCGGCGAGCCGACCACCCCGGAAGGGGGTCCGTGATGGATCAGTTCGAGCGCCGACTGACCGAGTCGCTGCGCACCCGCGCGGAGGACGCCGAGCCGACCCCCGAGCTGTGGTCCGAGGTCCGCGAACGGTTCAGCCGCCGACGGTGGCTGACGTGGACGTACGCCCTCGCCGGCGCGGCCGCCGTGGTGCTGCTCGCGGTCGCGGTCGTTCCGGGCGTCTGGGACGCCCTGCGCGGCCCGGACCGCCTCGACATCCTCGACGAGCCGCTCGAGCCGCCCTCCGCCGCCGGCGATGTCCTGCTCGCCACGACGGACGGGGACCGGATCGTCCTGCACGGTCTGGGTGAGCCGGGGGAGCGACCGCCGACGGGGGGCCACATCGAGGAGGGCGAGCGCATCGAGTCCGTCGCGATCCGTCCGGGATCGACACGGGACGACGTGACCCTCGTGTACGTCGTCAGCGACGGGGACGGTGCGTTCCGGCTCCGAGCCGAGCGGCGGGTCGAGCACCCTGACCGGGTGAGGTGGACGTCCAGCGGGGTCCCCGACGAGCTGCAGCCGTCGGGCAGCACGCCGCCGGCACCGGTCTGGTCCCCCGACGGGGCGCACCTCGCCTGGGTGGAGAGCCCGGTCGACCAGACCGGACCACGGCTGCGCACCGTGACCTGGCCGGCCGCCGAGCCGCTGCTGACGTCCGAGGCAGACGACGGGGACGACGCTGCAGCGGCCACGCTCGCCGAGCCGGACGAC
>CAZADJ010000080.1:6822-11113 GCA_964483845.1 uncultured Actinomycetota bacterium
TGGGCGGACCAGACCGACGACGTCGCGCTCACCGACGCGGTCTGGGAGGCGGTCGGCGCGGATCCGGCGGCGACCTGGCTCCGGGCGGCGGGCGACCGGGTCCTGCTCGGGACCGCCGACGGGGTGTGGCTGTTCGAGGACGTCGGCGGTCGGACGGCGCCGGAACGGCTCGACGGGGTCGTCCACGCCGATCTGCGCCTGCTGGCTCCGGCAGGACCGGTCGAGCCCGTGCAGCCGACGCCGCAGGTGAGCGAGGAGCCGGCAGCGGAGCAGACCTACCCCGACGTCGCGCTGCTCGCGACCGACGGCTCGGACGTCTTCGTGATCCCGCCACGTTCGGCGCGCGACGCGGCCGCCCGCCAGCAGCTGGCGACGCTGCCGTCGGGGTACCGGGCGGTCGCGGTGGCCGTCCGTCCCGGATCGACCCCGGCCGACCTCGAGGCCGTCGTGTGGGTGCGCGTCGGCGACGGTCACGAGCTGCACCACCTCCGGTACGCGGGCGAGAACGCGCAGCTCGAGCCGCTGCCCGCCCCGTACCAGATCTCCGACGACGTCGCGCCCGGGAGCCGTCCGCGGCCGGTCTGGTCCCCGGACGGCGCCCACCTCGCCTGGGTCGAGCTCCCCGCCGACGAGACCGCGAGCGGTCCGCGGCTCCGGACCATCGGGTGGGACGACGGGCCCGGCACGGGGGACACCGCGACCGACAACGCCGACTTCGAGCTCGACGACGTCCCCCTCACCCCGGTGCGCGCGGAGGTCTGGACCGGCAGCGTCGGCGGCGACGGGTGCCCGCCGGCC
Source organism: uncultured Actinomycetota bacterium (assembly GCA_964483845.1). Lineage (GTDB taxonomy): Bacteria > Actinomycetota > Nitriliruptoria > Nitriliruptorales > JAHWKO01 > CAZADJ01. The sequence goes on from CAZADJ010000080.1 coordinate 7,621, forward strand.
GACACGCTGACCCTGCGTGTCACGAGCGAGCAGCTGGAGGCGTGGACCGTCCGTGTGCAGGTCCAGCCGGACGGGGCGCTCAGCCTCCCGGCGGACGCGATCACGCTCCTGGGCGACGATCCCAACGGTACGCCGGTGGCCTACGCGACCGACGAGCGCGTCTGCGACGGGATGTCCGCGCCGTACGGCCTCTACGCCGGGGAGGACGACGGCGAGGTCCTGCTCTCCGTCTTCGACCCCGTCGGCCACCAGGACTTCCCGATCCCCGACGAGGTCCGGACCGCCGAGCTCCCCACCCTCGGCCAGCCGCGGGACGGTGAGGGTGCTGTCTGGCTCTCGGGGCTCGGTGACGTCGTGGTCGTCGGCGTGGACGGGCGTGCCTGGCTCACCGGTCGCCCGGTGCCGGCGTTCGAGGAGCGTCCCGTGCCGATCGAGGGGACGGTGGTCCACGCAGAGCCGATCGGCTGACCGACGCCGCCCGTCGACACGTGCCGGCCGTGGGTAGGCGTCCCAGGCGGCGGCATCCGGTCGCCTCGGCTACGCTCGGTCGACGCCGGCCCGGGACGGGGGACGATCGGGTCGGCGTTCGTCGCTCGCGCGAACGCCCCCTTGGAGGCACCTGCCTTGCCCACGTACGTCGACACGCACTGTCACCTGGATCACCACGACGAGCTCCGCCCGGCGGAGCAGATCGATCGTGCGCGCGACGCCGGGGTGACGCTGCTGATCACCGTGGGGACCGATCTCGCCTCGTCGACCGAGGCGGTGCAGACCGCCAACCGCCACGACGGCGTATGGGCCGCGGTCGGCGTCCACCCCAACGACGCGCTCGAGGCCACCCCGACGGTGATGGAGCGGGTCGCGATGCTCGGCCGTGCGGATCCGGTGGTCGCGATCGGCGAGACCGGTCTCGACTACTACCGTGACTGGGCCCCGCCGGACCGGCAGAAGTGGGCCTTCCGACAGCAGATCGCGCTGGCGAAGGAGCTCGACAAGGCGCTGGTGGTCCACTGCCGCGAGGCCTGGAACGACACGCTCGCGATCCTCGAGCAGGAGGGCGCCCCCGACCGCGTCGTCCTCCACTGCTTCTCGGGTGACGCCGTGCTCGCGGAGAAGTGCGCCGCCGCCGGCTACTTCATCTCCTACGCGGGCAACGTCACGTTCAGCAACGCGCCCGAGCTGCGCGAGGCGGCTGGCGCGACACCGCTGGAGGCGTTGCTCACCGAGACCGACAGCCCGTTCCTCACCCCGCACCCCCACCGGGGCGAGCGCAACGACCCGTCGCGCATCCCGCTGGTGGTCGAGGGCCTGGCCGAGGCGAAGGGCCTGGACGTCGACGAGGTGGCCGCCGCGACCGTCGCCAACGCCCGGCGCGCCTTCCGTCTCCCCGACGCGTCGTAGCCGTAACGGCGACCTCGGACGGCCGCCCGTCCGATTGTCGGGTCGCTGATGTGCGCTCCTAGGCTCGGCCCATGACGAGGGACACGGGGATCTCCCTGCTCACACCGACGGACGTCCGTCGGCTCCTCGATGCGCACGGGTTGGCGCCACGGCGCTCGGCGGGCCAGAACTTCGTCATCGACGCGAACACGGTGCGCAAGATCGTCCGGGACGCCGAGGTCGACGAGGACGACGTGGTCCTCGAGGTCGGGCCCGGTCTGGGGTCGCTGACCCTGGGACTCGCGACCGTGGCACGCCGCGTCGTCGGCGTCGAGATCGACGCCGGGCTCGTCCGTGCGTTGGAGGAGGTCGTCGGGGCGCTCCCGAACGTCGAGATCGTGCACGCGGACGCGCTCGACGTGGACCTCGGAGCCGCGGTGGGTGGCGGCCCGGCGCGGCTCATCGCCAACCTCCCGTACAACATCGCGACGCCGCTCGTCATGCGCGCGCTCGGGGAGCCGGCCGTCTCGGACCTGTTCGTGATGGTGCAGCGTGAGGTCGGCCAGCGCTGGACGGCGCGGCCCGGCGACGAGCAGTACGGGGGCGTCAGCGTGAAGGTGCGGCTCGCCGCCGAGGCCCGGATCGTCGCTCACGTCCCGCGCACGGTCTTCCACCCCGTGCCGAACGTCGACAGCGTGACCGTCGCGATCGGGCGTCGGTCCGACGCGCCACCGCTCGAGGAGCGACGGGCCGTACACCGTGTCGTGGACGCGGCCTTCGGCCACCGACGCAAGACCCTCCGCAACGCCCTGCGGTCGCTGGCCGACGACGCCGGCGAGCGTCTGGAGCGAGCCGGCATCGACCCGGGAGCGCGGGCGGAGGAGCTGGACGTCGCCGAGTTCCGGCGGCTGACCCCGGAGTTCACGCCGCGGGACGAGGCGCGCTCCCGATGACGCCGGTGGCGCCGTGACCGACCCGGGCACGCTGCCCGATCTCGTCGCCGTGCGTGTGCCGGCGAAGGTCAACCTCTTCCTCGCGGTCCGCGGGCGTCGCGACGACGGCTACCACGAGATCGTCACCGTGATGCAGACCGTCGACGTCCACGACACCGTGACCGTCCGGTTGGAGGGTCGACGTGCGGCCCACCACCACCCGTCGGGGCGCCGGCTGATGGACATCTACCTGGTCCACGACGGGGGTGGCAGCGTGCCCGACGACGAACGCAACCTCGTGGTCCGTGCGGCTCAGGCGCTCGCGGCCCACGTCCACGGCGACGAAGGCTCCGCCGAGCTCCGTCCGGTCAGCGACGCGTCCGACCGGCCGATCACGGGTCTGGAGGTCGCGAAGCGGATCCCGGTCGCAGCCGGCATGGCCGGCGGTTCGGCCGATGCGGCCGCGGCGCTGCTCGCTCTCGACCGCCTCTGGGGCACGGAGCTGGACGACGACGAGCTCCGGGAGATCGCCGGCGACCTGGGGGCCGATGTCCCCTTCTCGCTGACCGGGGGGACGGCGCTCGCGACCGGGATCGGCACGGCCACCGCCCGCGTCCTGAGCCGGGGGACCTTCCACTGGGTCGCGGCGGTCCCCGACGCGGAGCTGACCACCGGCGATGTGTACCGCACCTGGGGGGAGGTCTCGGACCCGAGCGAGGTGGAGCCCGACCTCGTCTTCCAGGCGCTGCGCACCGGGGATGCGGAAGCGCTCGGCGCTGCGGTCCACAACGACCTGGAGCCGGCGGCGTGTCGCCTCGTCCCGGAGATCGACCGTGTGCGTGCCGCGCTCCGCGAGGCGGGCGCGCTCGGGGTCGTCCTCAGCGGATCCGGTCCGACCGTGCTCGGGCTGGCGGCCGACCGTGGCGACGCGGAGCGGATCGCCCGGAGGGTGGCAGGTGTGGCCCCGCGGATCGACGTGGTGTCCTCGCCCGCGGGAGGACCGGAGGTCGTCGAGGAGCGCTGAAGCGTGTCCGCCCACGCCTCGACTCCGACCGGCGACCGCGACCCGGGTCAGTTCGTCGACGGATCCGGTGTGACGGTGGAGTAGATGCCGCCCTGCCGGGTCAGCACCCGGCGCCAGAGCGTCTCCGGCTCGGGCGAGAAGGCGTCGTCGGGCGCCG
>CAZADJ010000081.1:0-11112 GCA_964483845.1 uncultured Actinomycetota bacterium
CCGGTCTGGCGGTGCTGCACGACGACGCCGACTTCGATCGGATGGCCGCCGTGACGGATCAGCCGTGCGAGTGGGTCGTTGCTCGGGGGCCGCTGTAGCAACGTTCGGCGCGTCCCATCCGGCGACGTACCTTGTGAGGCTCCGGGGAGGCGGCGACGACGAAGGTTCAAAGGTGGCCGAGTACATCTACGTGATGAAGGGGCTGACGAAGACGGTCCCGCCGAACCGCACCATCCTCGAGAACATCTGGCTGTCGTTCCTGCCCGGGGCGAAGATCGGGGTGATCGGCCCGAACGGTGCCGGGAAGTCCTCGCTGCTGCGCATCATGGCCGGCGAGGACGACGACTTCGAGGGCGAGGCGTGGCCCGCCGACGGGGTCAGCGTCGGGCACCTCCCACAGGAGCCCACGCTCGACCCGGCCAAGGACGTCCGCGGCAACGTCATGGACGGCGTCGGTGAGGTCAAGGCGCTTCTCGACCGCTTCAACGAGCTGTCGGCGGAGATGGCCGAGCCGCTCGACGACGAGGCGATGGCGAAGGTCTACGACGAGTTCAGCGAGGTGCAGGACGCGATCGACGCCGCCGACGGCTGGGACCTCGACCGCACCCTGGAGATCGCGATGGACGCGCTGCGCGTGCCGCCCGGCGACCAGGACGCCACCACGCTGTCCGGCGGGGAGCGCCGTCGGGTGGCGCTCTGCCGCCTGCTGCTCTCGAAGCCCGATCTGCTGCTGCTCGACGAGCCGACCAACCACCTCGACGCCGAGTCGGTCGCGTGGCTGGAACGCCACCTCGAGGAGTACCCGGGCACGGTCGTCGCCGTCACCCACGATCGCTACTTCCTCGACAACGTCGCCGGGTGGATCCTCGAGGTCGACCGCGGTCGCGGCTACCCGTACGAGGGCAACTACTCGGGCTGGCTCGAGCAGAAGAAGCAGCGCCTCGAGCAGGAGGAGAAGGAGGAGTCCGCCCGCCAGCGCACGCTGGCCAGCGAGCTCGAGTGGGTGAACGCCTCGCAGAAGGCGCGGCAGGCGAAGTCCAAGGCGCGCATCAGGGGCTACGAGGAGTTGCTCGCGCAGGGACCGCGGGAGCAGGTCACCACCGCGGAGATCACCATCCCGCCCGGCCCGCGGCTCGGCGACGTCGTGGTCGAAGCCGACGGGGTCAGCAAGGGCTACGGCGAGCACCTGCTCATCGAGGATCTGACGTTCTCGGTCCCGCCCGGTGGGATCGTCGGGATCATCGGTCCGAACGGCGCCGGGAAGACGACGCTCTTCCGCATGATCGTCGGTGAGGACAAGCCGGACGAGGGGACGATCCGGGTCGGTGAGACCGTCGAGCTCGCCTACGTCGATCAGCACCGCGACGCGCTCGACGCGACGAAGACGGTGTTCGAGGAGATCTCGGGCGGTCGGGACACGCTCGACCTCGGCGGGCGGGAGGTGAACGCCCGTGCCTACGCGGCGACGTTCAACTTCAAGGGCGCCGACCAGCAGAAGCGCGTCGGTGACTGCTCCGGCGGGGAGCGCAACCGCATCCACCTCGCGAAGCTGCTGCGCGCCGGCGGCAACCTCATCCTCCTCGACGAGCCGTCCAACGATCTGGACGTGGACACCCTCCGCGCGTTGGAGGAGGGGCTGCTGTCCTTCGCCGGCTCGGCGATGGTGATCAGCCACGACCGCTGGTTCCTCGACCGCGTCGCGACCCACATCCTCGCCTTCGAGGGGATGAGCCAGGTCTTCTTCTACCCGGGGGGCTACACCGAGTACGAGGAGGACCGCAAGCGTCGGCTCGGCGACGAGGCCGACCGTCCGCACCGCATCCGCTACAAGCCGCTGACGCGCCGCCAGAGCTGAGGCGCGGGTACCACGGTGCGCGCCGGGTCGCTCGTCCGACGTGCCGGCGCCGTCTGGGAGACGCCGGTTGCGCTCAGGCGATGATGCGTTCGTCCGCGTCCCGCAGCCGCTCCACGAGCCCCTGGATGATCCGGTCCTTCAGTCCCGGCAGATCGTCGAGGATGCCCTTGAAGGCCTGGCTCGTCAGGGTGAGGAGGACCGTGTCGGTCGCCGCCGTCACGGTCGCCGAGTGCGGCTTGTTGTCCAGGATGGACATCTCGCCGAGGAACTCCCCTGGGCCGAGGCGGGCGAGGAGCTCCCCCTGGCGCTCGACCGTCACCTCTCCGTCCACGATGATCAGCAGCTCCTTGCCGCCTGGTGCGTCCTCGCGGTGGAGGACGCGCCCCGCCTCGACGGTCACCTCGTCGGCGAGCTTCGCCACCTGCCGGAGCTGCCGGTCGCTGAGCTTGCTGAACAACGGGATCGCGGCGATGTGTTCGAACTTCTCGGTGCGCTGGCGTCCAAGCATCTGATCCTCTCCCACCGCTGGTCGTCCCGACCGGGCGGTCACGGACCAGTTGAGCCCGACCGACGCTGAGCGTCAAGGGGTACCGGACGGACGATCGCGTGAACCGTCCGCCCGGTTCGCCGAGGCGCCGTAGACTCCCGCATCGCGGCTCAACCGGAGGACACGTGTCGCTGCTGCACGAGCGCGTCGACGAGGTCATGATCCGTGAGGTGCTGCGTGCAGCGCTCGACGCGGGCGCGGACTTCGCCGAGCTCTACGCCGAGCACGAACGTGGGCGCGCCCTGCGGATCGAGGACCAGCGGGTCGAGGAGCTGACGTCGGGGGTGGACCTCGGCGCCGGCGTCCGGGTGATCACCGGGACCCGTATCGGCTACGCCTACACGAACATCCTCGACCGCGACTCGCTGGTCGCCGCCGCACGGACCGCGGCGGCCGCCGCGATCGGTGAGTCCGAGCGCGACCCCGCGGACCTCACCCGGCCGAAACGTCGGGTCGAGCACCGGGTGAAGGACGACCCGTTCGCGGTCGACAAGGACGAGCTCGTCGGGCTGGTCACGGCGGCGGACGAGGCGGCGCGCGAGGGCAACGAGGAGGTCCGCCAGGTCATCGTGCGCTACCTCACCGGCACGACCGAGGTGCTGATCGCGAACAGCGACGGGCGGCTCGTGGACGACCGGCGGACCCGCACGCGGATGGCCGCGCAGGTCGTCGCGGCGCGCGGTGAGTTGCTCCAGACCGGGTTCGAGTCGGCCGGAGCGAGCGCGGGACACGAGCTGTTCGCATCCACCTCACCGGCCGAGATCGGCGCGGAGGCGGCGCGCCAGGCGATCGCGATGCTGGACAGCGAGCCCGCGCCGAGCGGCGAGATGCCGGTCGTGCTCTGGCGCGGCGACGGTGGCGTGCTCTTCCACGAGGCGATCGGCCACGGCATGGAGGGCGACATCGTCGCGAAGGAGGCGAGCGTCTACGCCGGGCGGCGCGGGGAGAAGCTCGGCAGCGATCTCGTCACCGGGGTCGACGATTCGACGGTCCAGAACGGCTGGGGCTCGTTCGCCTTCGACGACGAGGGCACCCCGGCGCAACGCACCACCCTGGTCGAGGAGGGCGTGGTCGGCGACTACCTCACGGACCGCCGCAGCGCACACAAGCTGTCGGCGCACACGACCGGCAACGGTCGACGCCAGTCCTACGCGCACCTGCCGATCCCGCGCATGACCAACACCTACATCGTCCCCGGTGAGGCAGACCCCGACACGATGGTCGAGGAGATCGACCACGGCGTGCTGTGCAAGGGGCTCGGCGGCGGCCAGGTGAACCCGGCGACCGGCGACTTCGTCTTCGGGATGACCGAGGCGTACCTGATCCAGGGGGGCGAGGTGCGGCACGCGCTGCGCGGTGCCAACCTCGTCGGCAACGGACCGGAGGTGCTCGCCCGCATCGACGCGGTCGGATCCGACTTCGCGACCCGGCCCGGCATCTGCGGCAAGGACGGTCAGTCCGCCCCGGCGGCCCTCGGTGCACCGACGCTGCGCATCGCCCGCATCACCATCGGGGGGACGGCGTGAGCGGCTCACGTAGCGACGGCGGTGAGCTCCTGGCCATCGCGCGGTCGGTCGTCGAGCGGGCGGGCTCCGGCGAGGAGGTGGAGGCGTTCGCGGTCCGCAGCGTGGAGACGGATATCGAGGCGCTCGACGGCGAGGTCGACTCGCTGTCCTCTGCCGAGACCCGCGGTGTCGGCGTCCGCGTGATCGTCGACGGCCGACAGGGGTACGCGTCGACCGCCGTCGTGACCGACGAGGGGCTGTCCGAGGCGCTCGAGGAGGCACGCTCGAACGCGGCCGTGGCCACCCCGGACGACGCCAACGTGCTCCCGGACCCGCAGACGCCTCCGCAGCTGGACGGGCTCGAGCGGCCCGGGGTCCTCGGGACGGATCCGCAGGACAAGATCGCGCTCGCGCTGGAGCTCGAGGCGGCGGCCCGGGAGGCGCCGGAGGTCCGGGGGGTGGACGCCGCGGTCTACGGCGACCTCCACAGCGAGCTGGCGATCGCCTCCACCCGCGGGCTGGCGCTGACCACCGCCCGCACGGACGCGTGGGCGTACGCGGTGGCGCTCGCCTCCCGCGAGGACGAGACCCAGACCGGCTTCGGGTTCACACTCGGACGGGAGCCCGACGAACTGGACGTCGACGCCGCTGGACGGGAGTCCTCGGAGCGTGCAGTCCGCCTGCTCGGCGCGGCCAAGCCCGAGAGCCGCAAGGTGCCGGTCGTGCTCGACCCGTACGCCACCGCGATGTTCCTCGGCGTGCTGTCGAGCGCTCTGTCGGCCGACGCGGTGCTGAAGGGCCGGTCCCTGTTCGCCGACCGCATCGGCGACGAGGTCGCCTCCGAGGCGGTCACGCTCCTCGACGACGGACTCCGCCCGGGCGGGATCGGCACCGCGCCGTGGGACGGCGAGGGGGTGCCCCAGCAGCGGACCGCGGTGATCGACGGGGGGACGTTGTCCTCGTACCTCCACAACACCTGGACCGCCCAGCGCACCGGGAGCAGCGTCCGTTCCACCGGCAACGCGTCGCGGTCCGGCTTCAAGTCCTCCCCGGGGGTCGCGCCGACGAACCTCTTCCTCCAGCCGGGCGAACTCGGACCCGACGACATCCTCGCTCGCGCGGACGAGGCGGTCTACGTCCAGGAGATGGTCGGGCTCCACTCGGGGGCGAACCCGATCAGCGGCGACTTCTCGGTCGGCGTCACCGGCCTGATGGTCCGCGAGGGCGAGCTCGCGGAGCCGTTCCGCGAGGCGACCGTCGCCTCCACCATCATCGAGATGCTGCGCTCGGTGGAGGCGGTCGGGTCCGACCTGCGCTTCTACCCGGTCGGCGGGGCGGTCGGTGGGTCGACGGTGCTGATCGGCGAGATGAGCGTCGGCGGCCGGTAGGGGCCCTTGCGTCTTCAGGTGTCGGCGACGGCGAGGAGCTGCCACTCGCCGGGGACGCCCTTCAGGTCGTGGTGGCCGCGGTCGGCGAACTCGATCCCGGAGCCGACCACGAGTGGCGGGACGGCGCCGGAGACGAGCACCTCCCCGGCGTCGGCGCGCGCGGCGACCCGGGCGCCGATGTGGACGGCGATGCCCGCGACGTCGTCATCCGGGAGCAGCTCCACCTCGCCGGTGTGGATGCCGACACGGACGTCGAGTCCGTGCGCCCGGGCGGCCCCGTGGATCGCCACCGCGCACCGGATCGCCCGCGCCGGCCCGTCGAAGACGGCCAGGAACCCGTCGCCGGTCGATCGCACCCGCGAGCCGCCGAAGCGGTCGATCTGCCGTCGGATGCCGCGGTCGTGGCCCTGGAGGATCTTCCGCCACCGTTCGTCGCCCTCTGCGGCCGCCCGCTCGGTCGAGCCGACGATGTCGGTGAACAGCACCGTCGCGAGGATCCGGTCGGGGGCGACCGGCGCACGTGACCCGGTCACGAACTCCTGGACCTCGTCAGCGACGCGCGGGCCGAGCTCCGCGTAGGGCAGGTGGTCGCCGCCGGGGAGCTCCACGTAGCGGGCGTCGGGGATGTGCTCGGCGAGGAACCGTGCCGCATCGGGCCGGACCCACTCGTCCCCGCCGGCGTGGAGGACGAGCGTCGGGACCTGCACGAGCGGCAGGACGTGGCGCACGTCGGCGTCCCAGTTCATGCGCACCTGCGTGGCCGCGGCCCCCGGGCTCGTCGAGCGCCGGAAGAACCGGGCCCACCACTGCGCCCGGGCCGGGTCGTCCGAGACGCTCGGCAGGACGAGGCCGAGGGCGTCGGGATCCCCGTGGTGGTCGGATACGAACTCGGCCGTCGCCTCCAGGACGCGGTCGGGGACGCCGATCGGGTAGTCCTGGCTCCGGCGGATCCTGGCGAACGCTGCCATGAGGACGATGGCCCGTGTCCGGCCCGGGTACGTCGTCGCGAACAGCACGGCGAGCTGCCCGCCCTCGGAGCTCCCGAAGAGCACGGCCTCGTCGGAGCCCGCGGCGTCCATCACCGCCCGGACGTCCCCGAGCCGCTCCTCGAGCGTCGGCGGCGAGTCGGGCGGCACGGGGTCGGACATGCCGACGCCGCGCTTGTCGAAGATGATCAGGCGGCTGAAGCTCGCGAGCCGCCGGAGGAAGTCCGCGGCGTCGGGGTCCTCCCAGATCAGCTCGACGTGCGAGACGAAGGTCCCGAACAGGACGAGGTCCACCGGACCGTCGCCGACCACCTGGTAGGCGAGGTGGACGTCGCCGCTCCGCGCGTACCGCGTCTCGGGTGGTTCGAACATGGGGACATCATCGCAGTCCGACGGGTGGGGCCGCCAGGGATCGCCTGACCGGGCCGCGCCGCCGATCCCGGGACCGTGCGGTCGCGGTGGTCAGATCACCCCGGGGGGACCGAGCCAGAGGCGACCGATCCCGACGAGCACCGCGATCAGGACGAGGTAGCGCACGAAGCCGAACAGGTCGCTGCCCTGTACGAGCCGCAGCAGGAAGCGGATCGCCCAGTAGCCCGAGGCCGCGGCGGCGACCATCCCGGCGAGCACCGCCGTCGGGCCGAAGACCTCGGTGGCGTCGCCTCCGGCCGCGAACAGGGCGGGCAGCTCGTACACGCTCGCGCCGGCGATGATCGGGATCGAGAGCAGGAACGAGAACCGGGCCGCGCCGCCGCGCGACAGCCCGAGGGCCATGCCGGCGGCGATCGTCGCGCCCGACCGGGAGATCCCCGGCAGCAGAGCGCCGGCCTGGGCAGCCCCGATCAGCAGCGCATCCCGCCAGCCGACCGTCGTCTCGTCGCGTCCGGCCTGGACGCCGGTCAGGTCCTGGCGCTCTCCCAGCTCCACCTCGCCCGCCGCGACCAGTCGCTCCACGCGGCGGCGACGGGCGATCTCCGCTGCGGAGAGCAGCCCTGCGGTGACGAGCAGGAACCCCGCGACCCAGACCGGCTCGGTGAAGACGCGCTCGAACGTCTCGCCGAACGCGAGGCCCGCCGCGGCCGCCGGGACCGTGCCGACGAGGAGGATCGCGATGACGCGCCTGGCGCGCCTCGCCTCGCCCGGCTCGGTCACGCGGGCACCGACCGAGCGCGTCGCGAGGTACCACAGGTCGGCGCGGAAGTACGCCACGACCGCGACCAGTGTCCCGGCGTGCAGCGCGACGTTGAAGGCGAGTCCGGGCTCCTCCCACGACAGCAGGTAGGGGACGACCACGAGGTGTCCGGAGGAGGAGACCGGCAGGAACTCGGTCAGCCCCTGGACGACGCCCAGGATGATCGCACGGACGATCTCCAGGTCGAGGAACCCCACGACGCCTCCCTGCCGGACCCGTCCGCACGGGGTGAGCGGCTGCCGTCGCCCCGCGGACGCGAGCCTAACCGTGAGTCACCGGTCGGATCGCGGAGGGCCGGGGAGCAGAGCGACGCTGAGATCCCCCCACGTAGCCGCGCCGACGACCGCCGGCGACTCCTCGCGTCGGACAGCGACCCAGATGGTGTCGCCGTCGACGCCGAGCACCCGGGCGTCCTCGGCGAGCCGTACCCCACCCCGCGCGCCGTCGCCGGCCAGCAGATCGACGCGCTGTCCCGGGCGGAGCGCGATCCCGGGTGGGGCCGGTAGTGGGACGGCGACGTCGCCGGCGGGGAGGCCGGCGGCGGGCCCGTCGTCGGCGACGTGCACAGCCGTGAGCGGGGTCCCCGTCGGCACCGTCGCGGCCAGGGGCCGCCCGATGGCCGGACCGGGATCGGTCAGGGCGCCGGGCGGGATCGTCGTCTCCGGCCAGCGCACCGTGCGGAGGTCACCGGGCTCGACGGTCCGTCCGACGGGCAGATCGGCGGTGGCGACGACGACCTCGCCCGGCGGCCCCCACGGGGACCTGACCGCGCCCCGCCCGGCTGCGAGCGCCAACGCGAGCACCACGATGGCGACGACGACCGCCCGGAGCCGTGGCGTGGTGCGCGCCCACGCCTCGGCCGCCCGGTCCAGCGTCGAGGGGAGCTGCGGCGGCGGGCCCTCCAGCACGCGACGGAGGCGGGCGAGCGCGCCCGCGGGACCCGCGCGGTCACGCGGCGGTCCGGATGGTCGGTGGGGGTCCACGACGACGAGGACACCACCAGCGTGGCGGTGACGCACGGGTCACGTCGCCGTGCCTGTGGACGGATGGACCGACGGGACCGCCTCGGTCAGGCGGACTTGCGGTCGGAGTCGGAGGAGGTGTCGGACGACGAGTCCGAACCTGACGACTCAGCCGCGTCGGACGAGGTGGCCGCCTCCGACGACGACCCGGAGCCCGATCCGGACGCGGCCTCGTCGCCCCGTGGTTGGGAAGCGCTCCTCGAGGTGCCGTAGTCCTTGATGTGCCAGCCGGAGCCCTTGAAGACGATGCCGGCGGCGCTGTACACCTTGCGCAGCTCACCGTCGCAGTCGGGGCAGACCGTCAGCGGGTCGTCGGTGAACGACTGGACCACCTCGAGGTGCTCGCCGCAGTCCCGGCACGCGTACTCGTAGGTGGGCATCCTCACACGCTCCTCACGGCTCGAGGCGGATCTGGCTCGGGATCCGACGACTCGGGGCCCGGCGGCCTCGCCGCGTGGCCCGAACGGACCCCGGGTGGCACCCGGACGGGCAGGTGCCAGCCACCCGATTATGCGCGGTCACGGTCGGCGCGGCAACCGTCCCGACGATGGCGGCGGGTCCGGGCGCTCCCGGACCCGGACCACGCCGCGCTCGGTGACGACGATGTCGACCGGTTCGTCGCGCTCCCCGTGTGGCACCTCGTCGAACAGCTGGCAGGCGAAGCACACCCCGATCCGGACCGTCGACGGGTCGAGCGCCGCCAGCAGCCGGTCGTAGTGGCCGCCACCCTGTCCGAGGCGGTTGCCGCGGGGGTCGAAGGCGAGCCCCGGCGTGACCACGACGTCGACCGCGTCGAGCGCCACCTCGGGCCCGAGCGGCTCGCTGACACCCCGGTAGCCGGGGGTGGAGCCCTCGTCGCCGAGTGCCACGAGCACGAGCCCCCCCTCCTCGACGCGCGGCAGCAGCACCCGGACGTCGCGCCGGGCAAGCGTCGCGATCGCGGATCCGAGATCGAGCTCGTCGGGGAGTGCTCCGTACAGCGCGACGGTCCCCGCCCGGCGCACCTCGTGGAGGGCGCAGAGCCGGGCGGCGGCCGCCCGCGACGCGTCCCTCCGCTCGTCGGCGGGCAGCGCACGCCGCCGTCGGCGACCCTCGGCGCGCCGCTCCTGCTTGTCGTGCTCGTCGGCCACGCCACCTCTGTCCGATCGGGGGCCCGAGCGTAGGCACCCCACCGCGGCGTGGCGGGACCTCTGGTCTACGCTCGCCCCGATGTGCACGCGCCCCCAGGAGCTCCCGGTGACCGACTCCGCTGTCCACAAGGCGGTCATCCCCGCCGCCGGTTACGGCACCCGTTTCCTGCCGGCGACGAAGGCGTCGCCGAAGGAGATCATCCCGGTCGTTGACCGACCGGCGATCCAGTACATGGTCGAGGAGGCGGTGCGCGCCGGCCTCGACGACGTCCTGCTGATCACCAGCCGGGGCAAGCAGGCGCTCACCGACCACTTCGACCGCAACGAGGAGCTCGAGGCGCACCTCGAGGCGAAGGGCAAGCGGGCCGAGCTCGACGAGGTGCTGCGGCTGGCCGACGTGGCGACCGTCCACGAGGTCCGACAGGGCGAGCAGCTCGGCCTCGGCCACGCGGTGCTGCAGGCCCGCGGTCACGTGGGTGCGGAGCCGTTCGCGGTGCTGCTCGGTGACGACATCATCGACCCTGACGAACCGTTCCTCGAGCGCATGCTCGAGGTGCACGCCGACGTCGGCCGGCCGGTGGTCGCGGTGATGCCGGTGCCCGAGGACCAGGTGCACCTCTACGGGGTGGTCGCCGGCGAGGAGCGTGAGGGTGGCGTGGTCGAGACGACCGACCTCGTCGAGAAACCCGACCCGTCGGAGGCGCCGTCCAACCTCGCGATCATCGGCCGCTACGTCCTCCCTCCCGAGGTCTTCGACGTGCTCGAGGAGACCGGGCCGGGCCGGGGAGGCGAGATCCAGCTGACCGATGCGCTGCGCACCCTCGCCGCCGACGAGCCGATCGTCGCCCTGCGCTACGACGGTGACCGGCACGACGTCGGCGACAAGCTCGGGTTCCTGAAGGCGACCGTCGCGCTCGCCGCCGACCGCCCCGACCTCGGCCCCGACCTTGTCGCCTGGCTCCGTGACTTCCTGGAGGAGCGGACGTGACGGCCGCCGGTGAGAGCGTCGACTCCTACCGCGAGCGGATCCTGGACGACCTCGAGCCGCTGCAGCCGATCGAACTCGGTCTGAAGGACGTGCTCGGGCTGGTCCTGGCCGAGGACGTCGTCGCGGACGAGCCGATCCCGTCGGTCCCGACGTCCGCGATCGGCGGCTACGCGGTCTCCAGCGCCGACATCGCCACCGCCTCGGAGCGCAGCCCGGTCGAGCTGGCGCTGCGGCCGCTGTCGGACGACCAGCCGGCGCTGGCGCCGTGGACCGCGGTGCCGCTGCCGGGTGGGACCGCGCTGCCGAGCGGCGCCGATGCGGTGATCGGGGAGGACGTGGTCCGCGCGGACGACGGCGACATCGCGGTGCTGACGTCGGCGACGCCCGGCGACGGTGTGCGACCCGAGGGTCGTGACCTCGCCCGGGGGCAGGAGGTCGCGCGCGCGGGCCGTCGGCTGCGTCCCGGTGATATCGCGGTGTTCGCCGCGCTCGGCCGGAC
>CAZADJ010000082.1:0-11065 GCA_964483845.1 uncultured Actinomycetota bacterium
CCGAAGTGGCGCCGTGCGAGGTCGAAGCGCCACGCCGGCTGCTCCAGCACGTCGTCGAACGCGACCTCGACCACCCCCCGGTCGGCAGCCACCGCGCGGAGCGGCTTGGCCGGCAGCCCCCGCAGCTGGAACTCGGCGAGCAGCGCCCGGGCCCCGGCGTCGGGCGGGATCTCCTCGCGATGCAACGCCCGGCGGACGTCGTCCTGGTGGATCCACTCGTCGTACACGCGGAGCATCGAGATCCACGCCAGGCTCACGGATCCGAACATCGTCGGCACGGTGCGCCGCGCGACCACTCCCGGCGTCCAGCGCACGATCCGCTGCAACCGCCGGCCCCACGCGACGAGCTCCTCCCGCACCTCCTGACGGGACGCTCCCCGCAGGCGCTCGAGCAGCTCGTCGTTGGCGTCCTCGAACCCCTCCTCGGTCCGACCCGGGAGGAACTCGGCCAGGTGCGCGCCGAGCACCGAGCGGCGGTCCACGACCGCCAGGTGGCGGAAGACGTCGGCGACCGTCCACCCATCGCCGCCGGGGCGCCTGGGAGGCAGCGCGAGGGCGTGGTACTCGTCCTCGCTGAGGCTGTCCAGGAGCTGGACGCTCCCGTCGCGGAGACGCTCCGCGGCGTCGGCGATGTCGCTCGGTCGCATCACGTCCTCTCCACGTCGATCAGCACCTCCAGCGCGCCCCGTTCGTACCCCGTGGCGTGACCGTCCGGCACGCCGCCCAGCGGGACGGCAGCACCGCAACGCTCATCCGGGATGTGCCCGTCCCGTGTGGTCCACCCCCGGCATCCTAGGACCACGGATCGGACGGGGCCGCGCTGTCCGGTGCCGACACCGGGGTGCGACCGCCGTGGCGGGGGACGGACCGCCCCGCTCGCTACCGGCACACGGCCCGATCGACTTGGCCGACCGACACCGTGCGGTTACGCTTCGGCGCGTCATGCGAGCTACCCCGCGGATCGCCCTGCTGCTCACGGTCGCCGTCGCGACCGTCGCGCTCGCGTTCGCTCCCGCGGGCGCCGTCGACGACACCGTCGGCGCGACGTTCGCAGCGCAGGAGGAGCCGGCCGAGGCGCCCGACGAGGAGGCCCCGAGCGGGGCCGAGTCGGAGAAGATCCAGCTGCCGCTGGACATCGAGAGCCCGTACGGCGTGTTCGGGGCGTTCCTGCTCCTCTGCGTGTTCATCGCCGGCGCCGTCGCGGTGCGCAACGCCGCCGTCCAGACCAAGGGGGGCCGCCCCCAGGCCGACGGCTCGTGGCGGCCCCGCTAGCGGCCCACCGCGCCGGGGATCAGCAGCGCACGGCGCGTCCGCACCCCCGCCGCGCCACGCCACCGTCAGCTGCGCTGACCGGCTGACTGGAGCTCGTCGAGCTCCTCGACCGTCATGAGCACGTCCCGGGCCTTGGACCCCTCGGACGGACCGACGATCCCGCGCTCCTCCAGCTCGTCCATCAGCCGTCCGGCCCGTGCGAAGCCGATGCGCAGCTTGCGCTGCAGCATCGACGTCGAGCCGAGCCCCGAGCGCACCACCAGGTCCATCGCCTTCATCAGCAGCAGCTGATCGTCGTCGTCCGCGGTGATCTCCTCGAGGTCGACGTCGTCCGGGTCGACGCCCGTGGACGCGACCCCGTCGATGTACTCGGGATCGCGCTGCCGCTTGCAGAAGGTGATCACCGCGTCGATCTCGGACTCGCCGACGTAGCACCCCTGCAGCCGGGACGGCTTGCCCTGGCTCGACGGCAGGAACAGCATGTCGCCGTCACCGACCAGCTTCTCCGCACCCGACTGGTCCAGGATCGTGCGCGAGTCGGTCTGCGAGGCCGTCGCGAGCGCGAGACGGGACGGGATGTTCGCCTTGATCAGTCCGGTGATGACGTCCACCGACGGCCGCTGGGTCGCGATGACGAGGTGGATGCCGACCGCCCGGGCCATCTGTGCGATGCGGCAGATCGCGTCCTCGACGTCCCGCGGCGCGACCAGCATCAGGTCCGCGAGCTCGTCGATCACCACGAGGACGTAGGGCAGGTGCCCGAACGGACTCTCGTGATCCTCGCCGAGCGCGGTCGCGACCGCCGCCTCCGCCCCCTCGTCGCTGAGGAGCGTCGCCGCGGTGTCGGGGATCGTCCCGTTCGCGACGGCGTCGTTGTACGAATCGATGTTGCGGAACCCCAGCATCGCGAGCGTCTCGTAGCGCTGCTCCATCTCCTTCACGACCCAGTCCAGCGACGCCGCGGCCTTCTTAGGATCGGTGATGACCGGGCTCAGCAGGTGCGGCGCGCCGTCGTAGTGGTTCAGCTCGACGCGCTTCGGGTCGACGAGGATCATCCGGACCTCGTCGGGCCGCGAACGGGCCACCACCGACGTGATCATCGAGTTCAGGGTCACCGACTTCCCGGACCCGGTCGCGCCGGAGATGAGGAGGTGCGGCATCGTCGTCAGGTTCACCAGCGCCGGACGACCGGCGATGTCCACCCCGAGCGCGACACGCAGGGGGTGCGGATCGCCGAGCGCCTCGTCGGACTCGAGCACGTCCCGCAGCGTGATCAGGTCCCGCTCACGGTTGGGGACCTCGACGCCGATCGCCGACTTGCCCGGGATCGGCGCGACGATGCGCACGTCGGGTGCCGCGAGGGCGTAGGAGATGTCGTCGCCGAGCCGCACGACCTTCTTCACCTGGACACCGGGGCCGAGCTCCACCTCGAACCGCGTCACCGTCGGACCACGCGAGATCCTCGCGACGGTCGCGTCGACCCCGAACTCCTCGAAGGTCGCCTGCAGGGCCTTGGCCTGCGCCTCGCTCTGGCGGCGGAGCGTCCCCGCCCCGGCGGCCTTCCCGGGACGCAGCAGGTCGAGCGGGGGCAGCCGGTACCGGGCCACCTGATCCGGTGGGGCCACCCTGCGGGCCTTGCCGTTGGTGGCTGCGGCGGTCGGCTGCTCGTCGGGCTCGGGGGGCGACGGCGGGTCCGGCGGCGGCTCCGCCTCCTCCAGGTCCAGGACCGCCCGCTCGGTCGGCGCCTCGGCCGGAACATCGTCGTCGCCGTCGCCGTCGGCCGACGGTCCACCGTCCCGTCGGATCACGGACCCCGCGAGGTCGCGCAGCCACCGCCCGGTGCGCGTGATCGCGGTCCAGACGTCGCGGACCGGGGTCTTGGTGAAGATGAGCAGCCCGAGGAAGAACAACGCGGCGAGCACGGCGATCGTCCCCCACGTGCCGACCGCGAGCTCGAGCGGGCGCGCGAACGCCCACCCGGCGAGACCGCCCGCCGTCCAGAGCTCGCGGACGCCGTCCGTCGGGTGGGGCATCCCGGTCGCGAGGTGGAACGCCGCGACGCTCGCCGCGAGCAGCAGAGCGAGGCCGATCGAGCGCCGGCCGCGTTCCTCGACCGTGCGGTCGCCGACGAGCAGGATCCCCACGTAGGCGATCAGCACCGGGACGGCGTAGCCGACCAGCCCGAGCAGTCCGCGCGACACCGCCTCGAGGCTCGCGCCGACAGCACCGGCCCGCCCGGCGTAGACCCCGAGCGCCGCGAGGACGGCCAGGAGCAGCAGTCCGACCCCGTACACGTCGTGCATCTGCTCGCCGAGGTGCGCCCGGACCGTCCTGACGGACCGCGTCAGACGCCCGTCGCCGGAGCCCCGGCCCTTCCCGGAGCCCTTCCTCGCCGATCCCTTCGCGCCGGATCGCTTCGTCGTCTTCGTCGCCACCGGACCTCCGTGGTCGCCGGTCCCCGGTCGAGGTGCGGCCCGCACCCGAGCGGCTGCGGCCGCGCGCCGGTACCAGCGCGCGCAGGCCGCACATCACCACCACACCCACCGAGCGTAACACGATGTCACACCGGTGTAGTTCCACCCGTGTCGTGTGATCCGGACCGTCGCGGACGCCCCGTCCTGCGGCCGTCCCGTCCGCGACGCGACCACGGACGGTCAGCTCCAGGGGTCCGCTCCCGGCGGAGCGACGTCCACCGCGCGCCAGCAGTACCACGCGGCCGCGGTCCGCCACGGTCGGTACGGCTCGCCCAGGTGCTCCAGCATCGTCGCCCTCGGCGGCTGCTCGAGCCCGTGGAGCAGCGCGTACCCCCGGCGCACACCGAGATCTCCGACCGGCCAGACATCGGGTCGGTGCAGCTGGAAGATGAGGAACATCTGTGCCGTCCAGACCCCGATACCGCGCACGTCGGTGAGCGCCGCCACGACCTCGTCGTCCTCGAGCCCGTCGACGGCCGCCAGGTCGACGCGGCCGTCCGCGACGAGCCGTGCCAGGTCCGTGATGGTCTCCGCCTTGCGCTGCGACAACCCCACCGACCGCAGGCTCCCGGCGGACGCGTCCAGGATCACGTCAGGGGTGACCTCGCCACCGACCCCGGCGACGAGGCGGCCGTGGATCGTCGTGGCCGCCGCGCCGGCGAGCTGCTGGAAGACCACCGCCCGGACGAGCGCCGCGAAGTGCCCCGCGGTGGGGTCGCCGTCGACCACCACCGGGTCGCCCAGGCGGACCGGCCCGACCTCGTCCACGATGCGGTCGAACACCGGGAGGGCGCCGAGCGTCGCCGCCGCGGCCTCCGGATCGAGCCGGGCCGGTGTCCCCTCCACCCTCACACCTCGACGACCAGCGGGATGATCACAGGACGCCGGCCGGTGTGCGCCCGCCAGTAGGTCCCGAGCGCCTGGGTGACGTGCCGTCCGATCGCGTCGCTGTCGCGGAACTTCTCCGAGGTGAGTCCGCTGAGCTCCTCCACGACCGCCTGGTAGGCGCCGTCGAGGATGTCCTCCCCGGCGTCCGGGTACACGACCCCCTTCTGGACGACGATCGGATCGCCCACGAGCTGACCAGGGTGGGGGTCGATCGTGACCACGCAGATGCAGATCCCGTCCTCGCCCAGGCGCCGACGGTCACGGAGCACCGCCGGACCCACGTCCGAGAGCAGACCGTCGAGGAGGACCTGGCCCGAGGCGACCGGCTCGCCGCGCCACACCCGGTGGCCCTCGACGATCAGCGTGTCGCCGTCCTCGCAGACGAGCGCGTTCTCCGGCGGGCAGCCGACCTCGGTAGCGACGTCCCGGTGGGCGTGCAGGTGCCGGAACTCCCCGTGGACCGGCGTGAAGTACCTCGGCTGGACCATGTTGTGGTAGAGGACGAGGTCGTCGCGAGCCGCGTGCCCGGAGACGTGCACCGGCGCGATGCCGCCGTGCACGACCCGCGCCCCACGGCGCACCAGGCCGTTGATGGAGCGGAACACCGCCCGTTCGTTCCCCGGGATCAGGCTCGAGGCCAGGATGACCAGATCGCCCTCACCGACCTCGATCTGCTTGTGGTCGCCGCTCGCCATCAGCGACAGCGCCGAGAACGGCTCGCCCTGGCTCCCGGTCGAGACGATGACCAGCTCGGACGGATCGTGGTCACCGACGTCGGCGAGGTCCACGACCGCCGTCGGGTCCAGATCCAGCTCCCCCAGCTCCGCGGCGAGATCCATGTTGCGCACCATCGAGCGCCCGACGAAGACGGGGCGGCGCCCGACCGCGGCCGCAGCGTCCACGACCTGCTGGATGCGGTGGACGTGCGAGGCGAACGAGGCCACCACCACGAGCCCCTCGACCCCCTCCATCGCGTCGATGATCGCCGAGCCGACGGTCTTCTCCGTCGGGATGTGCCCGGGTCGGTCGGCGTTCGTGGAGTCGGCGAGCAGCAGGGTGACGCCCTCGTCACCGAGGCGCGCGAGGTGCGCCAGGTCCGTCGGTCGCCCATCGATCGGCGTCTGGTCGAGCTTGAAGTCGCCGGAGTGCAGGATGAGCCCGTGGGGGGTGCGGAAGGCGAGCGCGACCGCGTCCGGGATCGAGTGGTTGGCCCGGACCACCTCGACCTGGAACGGCCCGTGGTGGATGATGTCCGCTGGGGAGAACTCCTCGAGGTGCACCCCCTCGTGCTGCGGGTGCTCCTCCAGCAGGGCGCGCACGAAGGCGATCGTGAGGCGTGTGCCGTAGATGGTGACGTCGGGGAACTCGTCGAGGAAGTACGGCAGCGCGCCGATGTGGTCCATGTGCCCGTGCGTGAGGAAGACCGCCTCGACATCCTCCGAGCGTTCGCGCAGCACGTGCCAGTCGGGGAGGATCAGGTCCACCCCGGGGTGATCGTCCGACGGGAACGTCACGCCGACGTCGATCGCGGCGATCGTGCCGTCGATCTCGATGGTGGCCATGTTGCGGCCGATCTCACCGAGGCCACCGAGGAAGGTCACGACCACGGGGCCGGGTTGGTCGTCGGGCACCGTTGGCTCCTCCGTGCGTCGGGGATCGGGTCCGGGTGCCGCTACAGGCCGGCGTGCTGGAGCGCCGCCCGCAGCGCCGAGAGGGTCTCCTCCGTGGCGTCAGCCAGCGGTGGTCGGACCGGTCCCGCAGGCAGGCCGCGGTCGTTGAGGGCCGCCTTCAGCGGAGCCGGGTTCGGTTCGAGGAACAGCGCGTCGAACAGCGGGACGAGGCGGAGGTGGATCTCCCGGGCCTTCACCGGGTCGGACGTGAACACCTCGGCCATCTCCGCCAGATCCCGGCCGGCGAGGTGCGCCGCGACCGAGACGAAGCCCGAGCCGCCGACCGCGAGGATCGGGAGGTTCAGGGAGTCCTGTCCGCTGTAGACGTGGAAGTCATCGGGGGTGCGCGCGACCACCTGGGACGTCTTCTCGAGGTCGAGCACCGCGTCCTTCACGCCGATGATGTCGTCCACCCCGGCGACCTCGACGAGCGTGTCGATCGCGATCTCGCGGCCCGTGCGGCCGGGGATGTCGTACAGCAGCACGGGGAGGTCGGTCGCCTCCGCGACGGCCGTGAAGTGCGCCACCAGACCGGACTGGCTCGGCTTGTTGTAGTAGGGGGTGACCACGAGGACGGCGTCGGCGCCGTCCGCGGTGGCGCGCTGCGTCGCGGCGATCGTCTTCGCGGTCGAGTTCGTCCCGGTGCCGACCATGACACGACCGTCGCCGCCGACGGCGTCCTTCACGGCGACGGTCAGCGCCGAGACCTCGTCGAGGGTCAGCGTCGGCGACTCACCCGTCGTCCCGGAGAGCAGCACCGTCTCGGTCCCGGTGTCGACGAGGTGTCGCGCGAGGCGCTGCGCGCCGTCGAGGTCGAGCGCACGATCGTCACCGAACGGCGTCGCCATCGCGGTGACGATCCGTCCGATGGGTGGGTCCGTCGTCATCTGCGGCTCCCTTCCGGCACCCGCCCGTGCTCCTCGAGGTCGATCGGGTGCGGATCCGGCCCGGGTGGGCGTCACGTGGGACGCGTCCGGGGGGCGGTCCCGGCCCCGACACGCATCCTAACCGCGGCCACCGGCTGCGGGCCGCGCGCCCCCCGTCGCCCGACGGGGAGGGCAGGCGACCGTCCGGTCACGCACCGGCGCGCTCGCGGCGCTGCTCGGCCCGACGCTCCGCCTCGAGCCGCTCGAGCTCGGCCGCGCCGTGGTCGACGTGCGACATCGCATCGGCGACCGCGCGGTGACCGGCCTCCTCGGCGATCAGGCGGTGCATCTCCTGCACGACGCGTCGGTAGCTGGGGTGGCCCTGGGGGGTCGAGCGCAGCTCGATGAGGTGCATCGCCGCCCGGGCGTTCATCTGCATGACGTAGCGGATCCGGTAGGCGAAGCAGACCGCGTACTGCGCCTGCGCCGGGTGATCGGCCCGGAGCCGCTCGTACAGCTCCGCCGAGCGTTCGAGCGCCTCGCGGAAGCGCCGCTCGACACCGATGTCGTCGAGCTCGTCGGGCACCTCGTAGCCGTGCCGCGTGGTCAGGGCCTGCCACTCGATGGTGAGCGTCCGGTGGCGCTGCAGGTCACGGAACGCGCCGTAGTCGCCGAGGACGTCGAACCGGTACCAGACCCGCTCGAGGCCGCGACCGGGCTTGTGCCGGCGGTTGCGGCGCTCCCCGACGTAGGCGGCGAGCACGCGCTGGCGCTCGCTCGCCGACATCGCCGCGACCGCCCCGCGCAGCTGGGTCTCGGGGAGCTCGGTGGAGGCGTACAGCGCGGCGGTCACGAGCTCGATCTCCGCCTCCTCGGGCTCGCGGGGTGCCCAGTCGACCAGGGTGACCTCGGCCGCCGGCGCGGGCTCGATCCCACCGACGAGCTGGCGTGCCGCCGCCCGCGTGTCGCGCCGGGTCGTCGCGAGGTACTCGCTCCACGCACCGCCGCGGTCCGGCCGGTCCACCCGGGTCAGGAACGACGGGATCACCTTGCGCAGCTCGGCGAGCATCCGCCGCGCGCAGTCGCGGTCCTCGGCGAGCTCCGAGGACCGCAGGCGCAGCAGCAGGTTCTCGTAGGCCTGCCCGGACGCGAAGATGCCGACGTTCGAGGTGGTCGCCGCCGGCAGCAGGCCGCGGAGCAGGTCGAGCGCCTTCGCCTTCGTCGCCGCCTTCCACACGAACTCGCTGGTGTCACCGTCGCGGGGGTAACGGCCGCGGACCCACTCGAGCGTGACCGGGACGAGCGCCGCGTAGGTGTCGAAGATCGCGTCCAGCGTGGAGACGTAGGCGTCGGCGTGGGGGCCGGCCATCACGTCGGGGTCACGGTAGTAGCGGTAGCGCCCGTCGGGCTTGTCGTCGTAGGCGATGTAGCGGGTCGACTGCTCGAGGTAGGCGGCGAGCCGGCCCCACTCCAGCTGC
Source organism: uncultured Actinomycetota bacterium (assembly GCA_964483845.1). GTDB lineage: Bacteria > Actinomycetota > Nitriliruptoria > Nitriliruptorales > JAHWKO01 > CAZADJ01. Next base: position 8,649 of record CAZADJ010000082.1, read on the forward strand.
TTGGTGAGCAGGTTCGACGCCCCCTCGACGGCGAGGTGGGCACCGCCGAGCTGCGCCACCGAGTCGTCGCCGTACTGGGTGAAGACACGCTGGTACAGCCCCTCAGCCCGCTCGACGCCGACGTCGCCACCGCCGGCGTCGGCGGGCACGACCTCGTCCAGGCCGCTCGCGAACTCGTCGAGGAAGAGCCGACGGAGGGACTTCGGCGAGCGCGAGTACCGGGCGAACAGCGCGCCCTTCACCACCTCCGGGAGGTTGGTGAGGCAGAAGACGTCGCCGTCGACGTCCGTGAAGTGGCGTGCGAGCACCGCCCGCTCGTCGGCGGTGTAGGTCTCGGGAGCGTCGCGGTCTGCCACGCGCCGCACCGTAGCGGCCGGCCACGTCGCGCCGACGTCGGCGGCGCGGGATGCCGCGGGACCCCGGCGGATCGCGGCGGGACGGTAGCCTCGAGCGCTCGCCGACGGAGATCCGATGCCCCCTCCCTTCGCGCCGTACCTCCGACCACACGGCCCGGAGATCGACGCCTCCGGCAGGATCGATCTCGCGGTCGCGAGGCGCGCGTGGGCGCTCACGCGTCCCTACCGCCGGAAGCTCGCCTGGTTCGTCGGTCTCACCGTGATCGGCGCGGCCGCGACGCTCGTCCCCCCCTTCGTCATCCGCGAGATCATCGACCGTGCGCTGCCGGCCGGCGACCTCGGGCTCCTCACCGTCTACTTCCTCGTGATGGTCGCGGTCGGCGTCACCGCCGCAGGAGTCGGACTCATCGAGCGCTACCTCTCCTCGTCCGTCGGCGAGGGGCTGATCCGCGACCTGCGCATCCGGCTCTTCGGACACGTCCAGCGCATGCCGCTGGCGTTCTTCACCCGGACGCAGACCGGGGCGCTGATCACCCGGCTGAACAACGACGTCGTCGGGGCCCAGCGGGCCGTGACCAGCACGCTCGGGAGCCTGGTCCAGAACGTCATCACGGTCGCGCTCACCCTCGGCGCGATGTTCTTCCTGGAGTGGCGGGTGACCCTGCTCGCGCTGGTCCTGCTCCCCGCGTTCCTCCTCCCCGCACGGTGGGTCGGGCGACGGCTGCAGGCGCTGACCCGCGAATCGATGCGGCTGAACGCCGACATGAACACGACGATGACCGAGCGCTTCAACGTCTCGGGCGCCCTGCTCGTGAAGCTCTTCGGGCGACCCACCGACGAGCAGGAACGCTTCGGGGACCGCGTGGGCCGGGTCGCGCAGATCGGCGTGCGCACGGCGATCCACGGGCGCTCGCTGTTCGTGGCGCTCGGCTTGATCGGTGCGATCGCCACCGCGATCGTCTACTTCGTCGGCGGGACGATCGTGATCCGGGGTGCCGGCGAGCCGGGAGCGACGTCGATCGGCGATCTCGTCGCCCTGGCTGCGCTCGTCACGCAGATCTACCGGCCGCTGACCGAGCTCAGCAACGCCCGGGTCGACCTGCTCACCGCGCTCGTCTCCTTCGAGCGCGTCTTCGAGGTTCTCGACCTCCCCCACGCCATCGACGAACGACCCGACGCGGTCGCGCTCGGCGAGGTCCGCGGACACCTCGTGCTCGACGGGGTCTCCTTCCGCTACCCGGCCGCGGAGGGTTCGACGCTCGAGAGCCTCGAGGGCCCGCGGAGCGAGCACGGGGACGAGGCCAGCGCGCTGGTGCTCGACGACATCTCGTTCGAGGCCCATCCCGGGGACATGGTCGCGCTCGTCGGCCCGTCGGGAGCCGGCAAGACGACGATCGCGATGCTCGTCCCGCGCATCTACGACGTCAGCGCGGGTCGCGTCACGATCGACGGGGTCGACGTCCGCGACCTGACGCTCGCTTCGCTGCAGGACGCCGTCGGGGTCGTCACCCAGGACCCTCACCTCTTCCACGACTCCATCGCGGAGAACCTGCGTTACGCCCGCCCCGACGCGACCGACGAGCAGTTGGTGGAAGCGTGCCGGGCGGCGCGCATCCACCAGCTGGTCGCGGAGCTCCCCGACGGGTACGACACCGTCGTCGGGGACCGCGGGTACCGGCTGTCCGGCGGCGAGAAGCAGCGTGTCGCGATCGCCCGGGTGCTGCTGAAGGACCCCGCGGTCGTCGTCCTCGACGAGGCGACCGCGCACCTCGACAGCGAGAACGAGCGCCTCGTCCAGGCGGCGCTCCGGGAGACGCTGGTCGGCCGCACCAGTCTCGTCATCGCCCACCGCCTGTCGACCGTGGTCGACGCCGATCGGATCCTCGTCATCGACCGTGGACGCATCGTGGAACGCGGCACCCACGCCGAGCTCGTCGTCCGGGGTGGGCAGTACGCGGAGCTCGCCCGCACACAGCTCGCCGCCGCGTCCGCCACCTGACCGGGCTGTTCCTCAACCCACCGGGTGACCCCGCAGCTCGAACGCGCGACGGAGGTCCGCCG
>CAZADJ010000083.1:0-10973 GCA_964483845.1 uncultured Actinomycetota bacterium
CGCTGGACCTTGCCGATGTCGTGGTACAGGGCGCAGACCGAGCCGAGGAGCGGATCGGCGTCGATCGCCCGGCACGCCCGCTCCACGAGGGTGGCGACCACGATCGAGTGGTTGTACGAGCCGATGGCCTGCTGCTCGAGGTCACGCAGGAGCGGGTGGTTGCGGTCGGCCAGGTCGATGAGGCTCGTCGGCGTGACGATGCCGAAGCCGGACTCGATGAACGGCAGGAGACCCAGGACGACGACCGCGGAGCCGATGCCGTGGATCGCGCCGGCCAGCATCGCCGCCGGGACGTCCTCGATGCCGGTGAAGACCGCCGTGAAGACCGCGGCGAGCGCGATGTAGGCGACCGTGGCGACGAGCGTGGCGCGCCGGAGCTGCCCCCGCGCGGACAGTCGTGACGCGAGCGGGACGCTGAGCAGCGACGCGGAGGCGGCGAACGCGATGACCCCGGGCGAGCCCGGCGCGACGAAGGCGGTGAGCAGGGTGATCGGGATGGCGATGAGCACCCCGACCGCTGGCCGGAGCAGGATGGTGGTGAGCATCGCGAGCGCGCCGGCAGGGACGGCCAGCAGCCAGATGTCGTTGCGGTCCACGGCCCCGGCGACCGACCCGAGCAGGATCGCGAACCCGAAGCTCAGCACGGCGAGCAGCAGGAGGTCACGGTTCGATCCCCACGTCCGGGGCTGCGCCGCGCGCAGGTAGACCGCCACCAGCAGGAGCGCGACGGCGACGACGCCGAGCGCGCGCAGCACCTCCCACCGGGGATCGGCACCGGCGAGACCGGCCCGCTCGAGCGCGGCCACCTGGACCTCGGTGGCCTCGTCGCCGGCCTGGATGATCACCGAACCGGCAGGGAAGCTGCGCACGATGTCCGAGACGTTCGCCGCGGCCTCCTGACGCGCCTCGGCGGTCGCCGTCTCGTCGACCGTCACGGTGGGTCGCATCGCCGAGCGGATGAACGGCTCGACGACGTGCTCGCCGACGTCCGGGGAGATGTCGCGCACCGCGAGCAGGCTCGGGAGCTGATCGTCCAGGACCGCGGCGAGGTCCTCCTCGCGGATGCGCTGGCTCGCGAGCTCCTGAGCGATGCTCACGGACTCCGAGGCGACCTGCTCGAGACGCGTGTCGCTCATGCCGACCAGGAGGTCGAGCCCCGTGTCGTCGAGCATCGTGAGGCGTGGCTCGAGCGCTTCCTTCTGCTCCTCCGGGGTGGGGGCGGCCGGCTCGTCGCCCTCCTCCTCGTCGTCCGGTGCGGGCTCGGCGGGCTGACGCACCTCCTCGACCCGACTGAAGTACTCGCGGACCTGGTTCACGGCGGCGGCCTGCGCGTCGGGGTCCGTGCGGACGATCGGATCGACGCCCTCGGCGGCGTCCTGTCTGGCGCGCTCGGTCGCCTCGGGATCGTCGACGCGGATGAGGCTGGGTGCGAACACGGTCCGCGGTGACTCCTCGCCGAGCCGGATCGGCGCCTCCGCGAGGAAGGCCGGGACGCTGAGGACGGTCGGGAGGCCGATGAAGATCACGGCACCGATGAGCAGCCGCACGATCCAGTAGCGGCGCGCAGGGTCGAGCACGGCTCCCTGGTCCCTTCGTCCGGTTCCGCGTTCACCGGGGTGCACGCCGGGGCAGACGCCGGGGGGTGCACGCCGGTGGGCGGGCGCCGAGTGTAGGGCGTGTCCACCCCGTCGTCGGTGGCCGTCCGATCCGACCCGGAGACCGCGCCGGCCGGGTCGTGCGGGGTGCGTAGCGTGCCGCGGGTGCGCGTCTAGGGTGCGCGGGGGCCCTCCCGGGAGGACCGTGTGCCGTCTCGACCGCCGCAGGAACCACTGCAGGACCGGATGCTCGTGCGCCTCGGGGCGTACGCCTGGTCGATCGTCGGGATCGCGCTCGCCCTGATCATCGTCGCGGTCGTGTTCGTCCAGCTCCGCATCGTCACCATCCCCCTGGCCCTGGCCCTGTTCCCCGCGACGGTCCTGATCCCGGTCGTGCGGCGCATGCAGTCCCGCGGCCTGCGGTCTGGCCTGGCCGCGACGATCGCCATGGTCTCGTTCCTCCTCGTCTTCGCCGGGGTGATCGCCCTCACGGTCAACGCGGTCCAGCGCGAGGGCCCCGAGCTGGTCCAGAGCGCCCAGGACGGCTACGAGCTGCTCCGCGAGGGGGTGGAGGAGGGCCTCCTGGGGCTGCCCGCCTTCGAGTTCGAGGAGGTGCTCGAGCAGGTGCAGACGTGGGCGGTGGAAGAGTTCGGTGAGACGATCCTGCCCGCGCTCGTCGCGACGTTCGAGGGCCTGATCGCCCTGGTGTTCGGGCTCGTGGCGCTCTTCTTCTACCTGCGCGACGGACCGCGGATCGCGGGGTGGATGCACGAGCTGTTCCCGCCGCGCTTCCAGCAGCACGCCGCCGAGATCGGCGTGCGCAGCTGGCGCGCGATCGGTGGCTACATCCGCGGGCAGAGCATCGTCGCGTTCGGGGACGCGGTGTTCATCGGGATCGGCCTCGTGATCCTCGGCGTACCGCTCGCCTTCGTGCTCTCGGTGCTGATCTTCTTCGGTGCCTACGTCCCGGTCGTCGGCGCGTTCGTGACCGGCGCGCTCGCGGTCCTCGTCGCGCTCGCCTCCGAGGGGCCCTTCATCGCGCTCCTCACCTTCCTCGTGGTGCTCGGTGTCCAACAGGTCGAGAGCAACCTGCTCGCGCCGATGGTCTTGGGCCGGAGCATGGCCCTCCACCCGCTCGCGGTCCTCGTCGCGCTCACCGTCGGTGCGATCCTGTACGGGATCATCGGTGCGATCCTGGCCGTCCCCATCGCGGCGATCGTGGCCCGGGCCGGTGGCTACTGGCGCGAGATCGCGAGGGAGCCGTCAGCCTCCGGGCAGGATGCGGGCCGCCCGACGGACGGTGAGGCCGACGCCGGCGGCGAGCCGGATCCGCAGCCCGCCGGGCCCCGCTGACCGCCGGCGTCATCAGGTGGTGTCGTCGAAGCTCCCGTGACGACCGGCGCCCGCCGCGAACCGGGCTGCCCCCGCGGCCATCTCGCCGGAGGCGATCGTCTCGGCGCCGAGCGCGTGCTCGTGCTGGAGGGCGCGGTCCAGGTCCTGAGCGACGCTGTCGATCGCGCTGCGGCGGTCGGACACCACGCACCGCTGCGGGAACGACCCGATGCGGTGAGCCAGCTCGACCGCCTCGTCCTCGGCGGTCCCGGTCGCCACGACGCGGTTGACCAGCCCGATCCGCTCGGCCTCCTCGGCACCGACCGGGCGGCCGGTGAGGATCAGGTCGAGCGCCCGGGACAGACCGATCAGGCGCGGGAGGCGGACCGTGCCCCCGTCGAGCAGCGGCACCCCCCACCGGCGACACAGGACCCCGAGGACCGCGTCCTTGGCGGCGACCCGGAGATCGCACCAGAGGGCGAGCTCGAGGCCCCCCGCCACCGCGTGGCCCTCGATCGCCGCGATCACCGGCTTGCTCAGGGTGAGGCGGGTCGGGCCCATCGGCCCGCGGTGACCGGGCTCGATCCGGTTGACGTGTCGGGTGTCTCGCTCGGCGATCGCGGTGAGGTCGGCGCCCGCGCAGAACGTGTCCGCACCGCCGGTGAGCACCGCGACGCGCAGCGAACCGTCGGCGTCGAACGCCCGGAACTCCGCCTCGAGGGCGTCCGCGGTCGGGCGGTCCACGGCGTTGCGGACCCCCGGCCGGTCGATCGTGACGACGAGCACCGGTCCGTCCACACGTGTCCGCACCGTGCGCTCACCCGTTCGGTCACCCATGGGACTACCTCCCTGCGCAGCACGGACGCTAGCCTCGTCGGTGGAGGCGGACCTCGCGCGCGGCGGGAGGAGGCGCCCCGTTCGGGCATGCTGCCGGCTGGCGTCGTGTGCCATGATCGTGCGCGATCGTGATCGCGGTGACGTGATCGCGGTGATCAGGGCCACGCCAGCACGGCGAGGATCCGGCCGGACGAAGCGACCCGGAGACGACGCCAGCAGTCCGATCGAGGGAGGGCACACGACATGAGGGAGTACACGACGCCAGGCGAGGTCGAGCTGCCGGAGAACGCGACCCTGCTCCACCCCCTCTGGTACCACGCATCCGAGACGCCGGAGCGCCCCATGCTCGCCTACCGTGAGGGCGACCGGTTCGTGAACGTCACCGCCGCGGAGTTCGCGCGCAGGGTCCAGGAGCTGGCCCGCGGGCTGATCGCCCTCGGCGTCCAGCCGGACGAGCGCGTCGCGATCATGTCCTCCACGAGGATCGATTGGACCTACCTCGACTACGCGATCCTCGCGGCCGGAGCCACGACCGTCCCGATCTACGAGACGTCCTCCACCGAGCAGATCGAGTGGATCCTCACCGACAGCGAGGCGAGGTTCGCCTTCTTCGAGAACAAGGACCTCCTCCGCGAGTTCGAGAGCATCCGCGACAAGGTGGCGAACGTCGAGGAGGCCTTCGTCATCGATGAGGGGGCGCTCGACCAGCTCGCCTCCCGTGGTGAGGAGGTCGACATCTCCGAGGTCGAAGCGCGCGGGGAGGGGATCACCCCGGACACGCTGTGCACGATCATCTACACCTCCGGGACGACGGGACGTCCGAAGGGGTGCATCTCGACCCACCGCAACTACCGCTGGACCGCGGTGCAGGCGACGTCGGCGCTCAGCCACATGTTCCAGGAGGACGACTCGACGCTGCTGTTCCTCCCGCTGGCGCACTCCTTCGCGAAGGTGATCCAGTTCGGCTGCGTCGAGGCCGGCGTGACGATCGCCTACTCCACCGGGATCGACAACCTCCGCGACGAGCTGCAGATGTTCCGGCCGACCTTCCTGCTCTCCGTGCCCCGGGTCTTCGAGAAGGTCTACAACAACGCGGTGAAGAACGCCGCGGACCAGGGCAAGGAGAAGATCTTCATGAAGGCGGTCGACACCGCCATCGAGTACTCGGAGCAGGAGAACGACGGCGGTGCAGGGCTCGGCACGAAGCTGAAGCACGCGCTGTTCGACAAGCTCGTGTACAGCAAGCTGCGCGACGCCGTCGGTGGCCGCATCCGCTACGCCGTCTCGGGCGGGTCCGCGCTCGGTGAGCGCCTCGGTCACTTCTTCAACGGCGTCGGCATCACGATCCTGGAGGGCTACGGGCTCACCGAGACCTCGGCCGCCACGGTCGCCAACCGGCCCGACGACTTCCGCATCGGCTCGGTGGGCAAGCCGCTGCCGGGCGTCACCGTGCGGATCGCCGACGACGGCGAGATCATGCTGCGGGGGACCAACGTCTTCGACGGGTACTGGCAGAACGAGGAGGCCACCTCGGAGGTGCTCGAGAGCGACGGTTGGTTCCACTCCGGGGACATCGGCGAGCTCGACTCCGACGGGTTCCTGTTCATCACCGGCCGCAAGAAGGAACTGATCGTCACCGCGGGCGGCAAGAACGTCGCGCCGAACGTGCTCGAGGACCGTCTGCGCAGCCACCCGCTGGTCAGCCAGGCGATGGTGGTCGGCGACGACAAGCCGTTCATCGCCACGCTGATCACCATCGACCCCGAGGAGTTCCCGCGCTGGGCCGAGGAGCACGGCAAGCAGGGCAGGGACATCGCCGACCTCACCGACGACCCCGACCTCCGCGCGACGGTCGCCGAGGCCGTCGACCACGCGAACCGGGCCGTGTCGAAGGCCGAGTCGATCCGCGAGTTCCGCATCCTGCCCGAGGACTTCACCATCGAGGGTGACGAGCTCACGCCGACGCTGAAGGTGAAGCGCCGCGTCGTGCACGACAAGTACGACGACGTGATCGACGACATCTACACCCGCTGAGCGCCGGGCACGTCGCGAGAGGCGCCACGACCCCCCGATCGACGGGGGGTCGTCGTCCGTCGGCGCCGCGGGGTCGGGGTGGGCGAGCGTCGGTCCCGCGGGCTCAGGCCGGCGGGTCGTACACGGGGTCCCGCTGTTCCCACCAGGCGCGGTCCTGCTCCCCGAGCGGCGTCGCAGGATCGCCCTCGTCGGTGTACTCGGCCTGGACCGCCGCCCAGTCGTTGGTCGCCCGGAGTCGGCCGAGGACGCTGTTGATCCCCCAGTGGATGCGGTTCAGCAGCAGGTAGTCGGGGGGGAGGTTGAGCGGGCGTAGGACCGGGAGGTACGGGCTGCGCGGGTGGGTGGTCGAGCGGATCACCTCGCTCGCGAACTCCGGCGTGAAGGTGAACGGCTGCTCGGCGAGGATCGGCCGCAGGTAGAGGCGCCACCACTCGAGCAGGAGCTCCTCGTCTACCCGGACGTCCGGAGGGAGGAAACCGGCCTCGCGGAGCCGCTCGGCGAGCAGGTCGCCCGACCCGGCGATGACCGCCTCGTTCACCGCACGCATGTGTGCGAAGCGCTCGCGGCTGAACATCTTCACCGAGCCGTAGTCGAGGAAGCCGATGCGACCGTCGCCCTCGTACAGGTAGTTGCCGGGGTGTGGATCCCCGTTGAAGAGACGGAAGCGCTCGATCGACCCGAACGCGTAGCGGAAGATGATCTCGCCGAGACGCTGCTGCTCCTCGCGGGTCCCGTCCGTCGCGACGCCGTCGAAGGTGCGTCCCCGGATGCGTTCCACGACCAGCACCCGGGCCCGGCACATGTCGGCGACCACCTCGGGGACGTGGATGAACGGGTGGCCGCGGTAGCGGTTGGCGAAGGCGCGCTGGTAGGTCGCTTCGCGCTCGTAGTTGAGCTCGTCGCCGACACGCTCACGCAGCTCCTCGAGCAGCGGCTCGACCTCCAGGTGGGGTGATATGAGCCGTGCGATCGGCGCGAACACCTCGGCGTTGCGCAGATCCGCCCGGACGGCCTCGGCCACGCCCGGGTACTGGACCTTCACCACGACCTCGCGACCGTCGTCGAGCTCGGCGGCGTGGACCTGACCGATCGACGCCGCAGCGAGCGGCTGGTGGTCCCAGCTCGCGAAGAGCGCCCGTGGCGGCGCACCGAAGTCCTCCTCGACCACCTGCTCGATGCGGCGCGGGTCCATCGGGGGGGCGCTGTCGCGCAGGTTGGCGAGCGCGTCGTGGTAGACGGTCCGGACGTCCTCGGGGAGATCCACGTCGACGAAGGACAGCAGCTGGCCCAGCTTCATCGCCGCGCCCTTCATCTCCCCGAGCACCTCGGAGAGCATCTCGGCGGTCGCGATGTGGAGCTGCTCGGGGTCGACCTCGTCGCCACCGGCGGCCTGCCTGGCACGCGCCGCCGCGATCCCCGCCGCCGAGCGCAGGCCCGTGCGTGTCAGGCGGGCTCCGCGACGGAAACGACCCCCGAGCTCGCGATCAGGCACTCGTTGCGTCCCTTCTCCCCGCCTCGGGCGCTCGCTTCAGTCGGCGGGCTCGGCGAGCGGGTTGCCCTCCTCGCGGGCCTCGGCCAGACGCCCCGCGAGCTCCTCGCGGCGCTCCTCGGAGAGGCAGTCGCACCCGACCTCGTGTTGGGCGTAGTGGCGCGCGTTCTGGCGGTGGGTGGGGCAGGCGGCGATCTCCAGTCTCGTGATGGGCTGGGTGCGGGACATCGTGATCTCCTGCGATCGGACCGGCCGTCGTCTGGCCCCCGACGGTACCCGGCCCCTCAACCTACCCGGACGCCCGTGTGCGGACCGCCGATGTGCGGCTCCTGCGGGCTCGGCGGGCCGGGTCAGACGTTGAACCGCACGAGGACGATGTCGCCGTCGCGCACCGGGTAGTCGCGGCCCTCCGTGCGGAGCTCCCCGGCGTCGCGGACCGCCGCGATCGAGCCCGCCGCTGCGAGATCCTCGTACGGCACGACCTCCGCGCGGATGAAGCCGTGCTCCATGTCGGAGTGCACGCGTCCGGCGGCGCGCTGCGCCGGGGTGCCGCGGGGCACGGTCCAGGCGTGCGCCTCGTTGTCGTTCGCGGTGAAGAACGTGATCAGCCCGAGCAGCTCGTAGGCGGCTCGGACCAGCCGCTCCAGGCCGCTTCGCTCCAGGCCCACCGCGGCCAGGTAGTCGCCGCGTTCCGAGGGCGGCAGCTCGCCGACCTCGGCCTCGAACTCGGCGCAGACCACGACGACCGCGGCGTCGCGACCCTCCGCGTGTCCCCGCACCCGGTCGGCGAGGTCGCCGCCGTCGGGCAGATCGTCCTCGGCGACGTTGGCCGCGTACAGGACCGGTTTGTCGGTGAGGAGGAACAGCTCGCCGCGCAGCTGCTCGTCCATCGACGTGAGGGTGCGGGCCGGGTCCCCGGCCGCGAGGTGGTCGCGGAGCCGCGCGAGATCCGTCGCCGTCGCCGCGGCGTCGTCGTCACCCGCACGTGCGGTGCGGGACTCGCGTTCGAGGCGGGCCTCGACCGTCTCGAGGTCCTTCAGTGCGAGCTCGGTCTCGACCACCGCGATGTCACCGAGGGGGTCGACCTCACCGGACACGTGGGCGACGTCGGGATCGTCGAAGCAACGCACCACGTGACAGATCGCGTCGACCTCGCGGATCTCCGCGAGGAAGCGGTTGCCCAGCCCCTCGCCGCGGCTCGCGCCCTCGACCAGTCCCGCGATGTCGACGAACTCGATCGTGGTCGGGACCGCCTCCGCGGAGCCGTACAGCTCGCCGATGTGCTCGACACGTTCGTCGGGCACCGGGACGACCCCGACGTTCGGCTCGATCGTGCAGAAGGGGAAGTTCGCGACCGCCGCACCCGCCTGGGAGAGCGCGTTGAACAGGGTTGACTTGCCGACGTTGGGGAGCCCGACGAGGCCGACGCGCAGCGTCATCGGCGCGACCCTCTCCCCGCGCGGGAAGGTGCGGTCGGAAGGCTCACGGCGTGTCGGTGCTCGCCCCGCCGAGCAACGCGGCAGCCGCTCCGGTCAGTCCGCGCAGCCGGTCGGCGCGTGATGGGTGGCGCAGCTTGGTCAGCGTCTTCGCCTCGATCTGGCGGATCCGTTCCCGCGTCACACCGTAGGCGGTCCCGACCTCCTCGAGCGTGTGGCACTCACCGTCCACGAGCCCGAACCGCATCATCACCACGCCCCGCTCGCGGTCGGTGAGCGTGGACAGCACGTCGCGGAGCAGGTCGCGGGTGTGCACGAAGGCGGCGGCGTGCTCGGGGTCCACGGCGCCCTCGTCACGGACGAGGTGACCGCGGGTGGTGTCGCCGTCCTCGCCGATCGGGGTGTCGAGCGACAGCAGGTCCCGGGAGGCGCTGCGTAGCTCGCGCAGCCGCTCGACCGTCATGTCCATCATCTCCGCGACCTCGGCCTCGGTCGGTTCCCGGCCGAGCTGCTGGACGAGGTCGAGCTCCGCCCACCGGATCTTGCCGAGGGTCTCGTGCACGTGGACCGGGAGGCGCAGCACGCGTGACTTGTCGGCCAGGCCCCGGGTGAGCGCCTGACGGATCCACCACGTGGCGTACGTGGAGAACTTGTAGCCCTTCGTGTGGTCGAACTTCTCGACCGCCCGGATCAGCCCGAGGTTGCCCTCCTGGATCAGGTCGAGCAGGTCCAGGCCACGACCCCGGTAGCGGCGTGCGACCGAGACGACGAGGCGCAGGTTGGCTCGGACCATGTGATCGTGCGATCGGCGGCCCTCGCGGTCGATCTGACGGAGCATGGCCCGCTGCCGCGGGGTCAGCGCGTCCACGCCGTTGCCGAGGATCGTCCTGGCGGCGTGACCGGCGTGGTCGCGCTTGGCGAGATCCACCTCCTCCTCGGCGCTGAGCAGCGACGTCCGTCCGATGCCGTTGAGGTAGTGGCGGATCGGATCGGCCGAGGAGGTGATGAGGTCGGGCGCAGGGCGGTCGGTCTCGTCCGCGAGGTCGTCGATGACCTCGACCCCGTGCTCCTCGACGTGGCGGAGCAGCGCCTCGAGCCACCCCGGCTCGTCGTTCAGGGGGTCGTGCTGGTCGTGCAGCTCGGAGAGCAGGGCGTAGCCGCGTTCGGTCACCTGTGCGAGGAGCTCGGCGAGCCCCGGCCGGTCGTCGAACAGGTCCAGGGTGTCGGCTCGGTCCACCGCGACTCCTTGGCCCCCGGAGAGAGAGCGCGGACGGTATCACGGCGTCGGCGGGAGCGGGCCGCGTCGGCGCGCGGTTGGCACGCGCCCGTCGGGCCCGAGACGGTGGTGAGTCGCTACGGTGCTCCCGATGCGATCCGAGACCCGTCGCGACAGCGGCTGAGGCGAGCGTGCGCCTGGTCGTCGCGCGCTGCAGCGCCCGCTACGACGGGCGGCTGTCGTCGACGCTCACGTCGGCCGTCCGCCTCATCATGGTCAAGGCCGACGGCTGCGTCGCGATCCACGCGGACGTCGGGGCGTACAAGCCGGTGAACTGGATGAACGCGCCGAACACGCTGATCGAGGAGGACGACCGCTGGGTCGTGACCAACCCGAAGGGTGAGCGGCTGGAGATCGACATCGAGGAGGTGCTGGACGACCGGACCGTCGAGCTCGACACGGAGCGCGGCCTCACCCTCGACGGCGTCGAACGTGAGCTGCAGGAGCTCCTCGCTGCGCAGCCGGACCGGATCGAGGAGGGGATGACGCTGGTCGAGCGCGAGTTCGCCACCGACCTCGGCCCGGTCGACCTCCTCTGTCGGGACGAGTCGGGCCAGGCCGTCGCGGTCGAGATCAAGCGCATCGGGGAGATCGCCGGGGTGGACCAGCTCACCCGCTACCTGGAGCGCATGGAGCGTGACCCGCTGCTCAAGCCGGTCCGCGGCGTGCTCGCCGCGACCCAGGTCAAACCCCAGGCGCGGGTCCTGGCCGAGTCACGCGGGATCTACTGGGTCGAGGTCGACGTCGACGAGCTCCGCGAGGAGGGCGACGGCACCCTCCGCCTCTTCTGAGGTCCCCGCACCGCCGGCTCGAACGCGTGAACCGACGCTGTCGCCGTCGCTTCCCCAACAGGCGACGCTCTCCCTACACCGTCGCTGCCCTCTACAGGTTGCAGTACTCCTTGTTCTCCGGGGTTGCTCCGTCCCACGTGAGCCCCTCGGCGGTGACATCGGTGACGGTGGTCTCGTAGCAGC
>CAZADJ010000084.1:0-10932 GCA_964483845.1 uncultured Actinomycetota bacterium
ACGGGGTACTGGAGCCCGCACTGCGAGCAGACGATCACCTTGCGACGCTCCTTGTGCTCCACGTCCCCGTGGCAGTCGGGACAGACGAGGATCGCGAGCAGGTCCGCATCGAGCTGTGCCATCGGTGCCTCCTGGATCGGACAGGTCAGGCCGCTGCGCAGGCTACGCGCCGTAGGTCAGTGGACGAGCGTGGCGACCTCGTCGCGGATCGCCGCCATGGACGCCTCGTCCCGCGCCTCGACGTTCAGCCGGAGCAGCGGCTCGGTGTTGCTCGGACGGAGGTTGAACCAGCCCGGTCCGAGCTCGACCGTCAGCCCGTCGGCCCAGTCGACCTCGCCGCGCCCGTCGAAGTGCTCGGCGACGCGGTCGAGCACGGCCTCCTGGTCGTCCACCTCGAAGTTCACCTCGCCGGACTGCGCGTAGAGGTCGTAGGGCGCGACCGCCACCGACAGGGGCTCGTCCGCGGCCGAGAGCGCCTCGAGCAGCAGGAGGGTGGCGATCAGTCCGGAGTCCGCACGGTAGTTGTCACGGAAGTAGTAGTGGCCGGAGTGCTCCACGGCGAAGACCGCTCCGGTCTCCGCCATGCGCTGCTTGATGAACGAGTGGCCGACCCGCGTGCGCACCGGCTTGCCGCCCTGCTCCTCGATCGTCTCCGGGACCACGCGCGAGCAGATCAGGTTGTAGAGCACCGTGGCCCCCGGGTTCTTGCGCAGGATGCGCTCGGCGACCACCGCCCCGACGAGCGAGGACGACACCGGCCGACCGTGCTCGTCGACGGTGAACATGCGGTCCGCGTCGCCGTCGAACGCGACACCGAGATCGGCCTCGCGGTCCCGGACGGTGTCCACGAGGTCGGCGAGGTTGTCCGCATCGGAGGGATCGGCCGGGTGGTTCGGGAAGGTCCCGTCGAGCTCGAAGTACAGGGGGATCATCTCGAACGGGAGCGGCTCGAACACCGCCGGTACCACGTGCCCGGCCATGCCGTTGGCCGCGTCGACCACGACGCGGAGCGGCCGTAGCTCAGCGACGTCCACGAACGAGCGCACGTGCTCCGCGAACCGCGAGAGGACGTCCTCCCGCTGCTCCTCGCCGCGGTCGCCCTGCGGCGCGAGGTCGTCACCGGCGACGAGGTCACGGATCTGGGCCAGACCGGAGTCGATCGAGACCGGCACCGCACCCGCCCGGCACAGCTTGATGCCGTTGTAGCCGGCGGGGTTGTGGCTCGCGGTGAACATCGCGCCGGGCAGATCGAGCTCGCCGCTCGCGAAGTACATCATGTCGGTGGACGCGAGCCCGACGTGCACGACGTCGCACCCCTGCGAGCGCACACCGTCCGCGAAGGCGCCGACGAGCTCCGGCGACGAGGGTCTCATGTCGTGGCCGATCACGAGCGCCGCCCCGTCGAGCACCCGCGCGGTCGCGGCCCCGATCCGAGCCGCCACCTCCGCATCGAGCTGCTCGGGGACCAGCCCACGGATGTCGTAGGCCTTGAAGATCGCGTCGAGGTGCTCGGCGGCCATCCACGCTCCAGGGTCGCAGGGAGGCTACCGCCATCGTAGGCGCCCCCCGCCCAGCCGTGCCCGGACGTCAGCCGCCGGACGTCAGCCCCCGGAAGTCGACCCCCGGACGTCAGCCCGGTGGCAGGTCGGGGACGACCGGCTCGGGCGGCTCGCCGGGGAGGTGGCGACCGATGTAGCGGGAGCGCGTCCGGCCGTCCTCCTTCCAGTACGCGTACCAGTACGGGCCGTGGGGGCAGGTCCGGCAACGGTCCTTCCCGCAGCGGACGTGTTCCTGGCGGTAGGTGACCTTCCCGAGACCGGGGGTGAGCTCCTCCTCCGTGGGCTCCCCGTCCAGGTGGATCAGCAGCCCGCGGACGAGGATCAGCAGACGACGCAGGTCGTACTGGTCCAGTCGTCGGACCTCCGCCACGAGATCGCGGGGGATCGCCACGCACGCTCCTTCGTCCGCTGACCGGGTCCGTCCCGTCCGGCCCGCCACCCACGGCCCGCGACCGGCTCCGATCGCCACTTATGTAACTATACGCACCCAAGTATCCACAACGTCAACGTTCCCCCCTGGACCGGACTGGCCCGACCGAACACGACCGCGCGGGGCGGGCCAGCGGGACGGGAGCCGAGGGATGTGGGCCGAGGGATGTGGGCCGACGGATCGGGGCCGAGAAGACCCCTCGCCGTCGCCCCGACAGGTCCGCGCGGTGGTCGTCACCAGGACCGGGCACGCACCTCGATCGGCGGGTCGGGCCACGCCGCAGCGGCCTCGTCGGCGGACGGGGCCGGCCCCGCCTCGGGGTGGGACGTCCGGGCAGACCCCGGCTGGGTGCGCAGGACCGGACCCGGCGGTCGACGGCGGGTCGGTGTTTGGGGCCCGGAGCGGCTGCGCGGGGCGGCGAGGGAGGCATCCGATCGATCGTCGGCGAAGCCCTCGGAGAGGTCGGGGGGACGGTCCGGGGACCGCCGGCTCCCGCCGGCGACGGACCTGTCACCCGCCGTCGGCCGACGGTCGCGCAGGTCCCAGCCGGACGGGGGTTCGGTCCGGTCCGCGTGCGGTCCACACAGGTCGTAGGCCTGGGGGGCGAGCTCCCCCGCGAGCGGCACGATCCAGGACTCGCGGCTCCCGTAGGCGAACGTCAACGTCGCGTCCGCAGCGGCAGCGCACCCCGGGCGCTGACAGCGCCGCGAGGCGTCCACGCCAGGGTCACCGGCCGCGATCGGGCCGTGGTAGGTGGGTGGAGCGACGGTTCCGGGCACGCCGAGACGGTAGGACACCACCGCCTCCGAGCGAAGCACCCGCCGTCGGCCCGACCGTGCCGATGTGGGCCGACGTGATGTGCGCGCTTATGTAACGACCGTGTTACCTAACCGGTTGTTGTGATTGTGTTGTGATCGTGTCATGAGAACGTGTCGTGAGAACGTGTCGTGAGAACGTGCTCGCGTCGTGCTCGTCTCGTGGACCGCGTCCCGGCACCGTCCCGTGCCGGTCGTGCGCACGCACCGGGGCGACGACGCGGCCGCCGGCTCAGCCGTCGGGCGGCTCGGTCGGCGCTGGGCTCGGCGTCGGGGTGGGGACGGGCCCCGGGCTCTCGTCGGCACGGACGTGCGGCCCGAGCCTCGTCCCGATCCGGCGCGTGAGCGACGGGTCGTGATCGATCGGCCGACGCTCGACCTGCGGCTGCCAGATCGCGCTGGGCGCACCGGCCAGTGCGACCGGTCGCAGCGCCCCCTCGCGCGTCCAGCTGTGGAGACCGGCGACGATCGACACGCCGTCGCTGCGGACGAGGAACGCGTGCTCCCGGTCGCTCTCGGGATCATCGAGCTCGGCGATCCCCTCCAGATGCTCGGCGAGCACGATGCGTGTGACCGCGCCCGGCCGGACCTCGAGCCCCTCGAGCGACTCCGGTACGAGGGTCCCGGCGGCGGTCGCGACGTGCACGTCCACGGTCGCCACCTCGGCGTCGATGTTGACCAGCTGCAGCACCTCCACGCGATCGGACCCGGACCGCAGGCCGGGCAGGATCCAGCGGTCGTCTCCCCGGGGGAGCCCGGTCAGGACGACGTGGCCGGTGCGCTCGACGTCGTCGTGTTCGAAGCGGGCCGCCAGGTTGACCACCACGGGGACGCCGTTCTCCGAGACCACCGTGACCGCACCGTGGTCGACGTCCTCGGGCAGCGCCCCGGCGAGGTCGATGCGGCGGACGGATCCTGCGTCGACGGTCACCTCCTCGAACCCCTCGGGGAGCTCGCCGCCGTCGTCGGTGTGGACGGTCAGTGAGACCGACGCCGACTGATCCCCGGGGTTCGCGACGGTGAGCCACGACGCGGTCGCACCCTCCGGCACCAGCGGGACCGTCCACCGCTCCTCCGGATCGGGGACCAGCGGGACGAGCGTCACCCCGGAGACATCGCCGACCCCGGGGTCGACCGACTGCCAGCCCTCGACGATCACGCGGCCGGATCGGGTCGTGACGATCGCCCCCAGGTCCTCGCGCTCGGGAGCGAACTCGTTCAGCTCGATCGAGCGCACGGTGCGGGCCGAGACGCCGATGTTGCCCAGCAGCTCGGGCTCCTCGATCCCGTCGGCGGTGAGCAGCTGCACGCTGATCGCCGCGTCGGTACCGAACGGGTTGGCGACCTCGAGCCGGGCGACGGACCCACCGGTGGTCTGGACACCGGCGAGGTACCAGGTCCCGGTCGTCGTGGCGACGCACGGGCCGTGCACGGTGCCGTCGGGCCCGTCGTCGACCTGTCGGTCCCACGTGCGGGCGACGATCGCGGCCGCCTCGCTCCAGACCGCGAGCACCCCGATCGCCTCGACGTCCGGGTCGGCCGCGTGCCGCTCCACCGTCCCCGGATCGATCTCCACCTGTCCGGGACCGGTGACCTCGCCGTCAGCGAAGAGCTCGAGCCGCAGGGTGCTGGCCCGGTCGGCCGCCCCGACGGCGGAGGTCTCCATGGTGCTCTCACCCGTCGTGTCACCGACCGCGCAGTACCAGGCGCCCTCATCGGGACCCAGGGTCGCGGTCCCCGGGCCCTCCGGTGCCACCGTGATCGGTACGAGCACGTCGACCGCGACCCCCGCCGCGACCACGGCGAGGACGACGACGGCCATCATCGGCGCGACCGCGCGCGTCATCACGCCTCCTCCGGTCGGGCGAACCGTGGCGGTCGCAGCGCCAGCGAGACGACGAGGAGCGCGACGAGCGCCTGCACCGCGATCGCGGCGGCGCGCCACGGCTGACCCAGGTAGGTCACGTCGACGGTCCCCTCCTGCGGGATCGCGTAGCGGACGAGGCCGTCACCGGGCAGCTGCTCCAGCGGGTCGCCGTCGACGACCGCGCGCCACGCGGCCGTGTCCGGCTCCGCGACCGCCAACGCCCCACGGCCGGGTGCCTCCCCCCGCCAGCGACCCTCTCCGACCCGGGTGAGCGCCGATGGCTCCACGTCGCCTGGTAGCCGGTCCCCGCGCTCGAGCGCGACCCAGGCCGCACGCGGCAGGTAGGAGGCCCGGGGCAGCCAGTCCTCGACGAGGTAGATCCGGCCGTGCTCGACCGGCTGGGGCTCCAGCGCGATCTGCCCGTCCAGCGCCTCCTCGAGCTCCTCGCTCCGGCCTCCCTCCGGCACGTAGACGTAGAGCACGTTGGCGTGTCCGAGCCGCGCGGCCGCCTCCGGGCTGGCGCCCGCCACCACGTCGTCGACCGCGGCCTCCAGGTGGTCGGTGAGGGCCCGGGACCGCGGCACCCCGTACTCCAGCATGGTCGGTCCCTCGCTCGCCGCGACGTCCCACGCGACCTCGTCGCCCCGGTCAACGAGGGTGACCACCCGGTACGCGCGGTCCACCTCGCTCTCCGCGCCGATGAAGGCGGGGAGCGCCGGCTCGTCGACGACGAAGGTGTCCCAGGGGTCCGTGACCAGGTGCGCCGCCGCGGCCACGCCACCGGTGGCCACGACGGCGACCCCGACCATGGCGGTGACCTGTCGCCACCCGAACCCGTGCGCGGACAAGCGCTCCCGCGCAGCGTCGATCGCGCACGCGAGGAGCCCGGCGTACGCCCCGGCGGCGACGAGCAGCGGCAGACCCGGCCACGCGGCCGCCGCGGGGCCGCTGCGGCCGAGCAGCCACGCCGCCGCGACCGAAGTCAGCGCGACCGCCCAGAGCGAGCCGACCGCGATCGGCCTCGCCTCCGCCGCCAGGAACAGCCCGAGCAGCCCGGCGGCGACCAGCGCGACCCCCACGACCAGCCCCGGGAACGCATCGAGACCGGGTGCGAGCGCGAGCCAGCGCAGGAACGGCGCCGGTGCGGCGCCGGGGTCGCTGAACCCGCCGATCACCGGTGTTCCGGCGGTGAACAGGGTCAACGACCACGGGATCAGCAGGACGACGCCGGCGAGCACGGCGGTGACGACCCGCAGCGCCGCGTCCCGACGGGCGCGCGTCGGGGCGTCCAAACCGGCGACGACGACGAGGCCGGCCGCCGCGGCCACGAGGATGAACAGCGCGGTCGGCGGCTCCAGGGCGACGAGGACCGCGGCGAGCAGCGCGGTCACCGCGGTCGCCCGCCACGCGGTCGGGGCCGGCGACCGTGGATCGGCGGCGCGGACCGCCGCCAGTGCCAGACCGGGGATGAGGATGGTCGCCGCGATCGCCCCGATGCGTCCGCTCGTCACCGCCGCCACCGCCGGGGGGCTCAGGACGTACAGGGTGGCCGCGGCCAGTCGGGGCGCCCGCCGCTCGGTGAGGGGACGGGCCGCCCGCAGCGCCACGAGCCACGCCAGCGGCAACGCCCCGAGCAGGAGGATGCGCGACGCGAGCCACGAGCTCCCCAGCACCGCGAGGTCCACGGCGCCCAGGATCACCTGCGCCGGCGACGCGGGGATCGTGCTGCCGGTGCCCGTCGCCTCGGTCCACCCGGCGCCGTAGACACGGAAGAAGTCGAGCGACGACGCCGGCCAGGTCGCGAGATCACCGCCGCGCAGCGATCCCGGTCCGAGGATGGGGAACGACGCGATCAGACCGAGCACCGCCAGCCCGATCGCGACCGCGACGCCGGGTCGCCGACGCACCCAGTAGCGCAGGCCACGACGCTCCTCCTCCTGCCAGGTCGTGACCTCCGCCACACCGAAGTCGTCACCGACGAGCCGGTCGGCGATCGCCTCCGAGTAGGCACGGGCACGGGTGGTCGGCCCGATGAACAGCGGCCGCAGGTCCCCGTCGGTGCGTACGCGGTGCCGCTGCACCTCGCGCCGCAGCCGGACCGTCCCCCGCAGGGTCCGCGCGTTCCAGCCCCATGCCCGCAGCGTCTCCCACGCGTCACCGACGCGGCGGGTGATGAGGAAGCCGACGGTCTTGGCGACCCCGACGATGAAGAAGAGCGGCAGGACGAGCAGGAGCCGGGGGGCGCCGTAGCACTTGATGAGCGTGGCCAGGGTGTTGCGCTCGGCCAGGTAGTGGCGACCGAGCGACCCGAGGTCCCCGACGCGGTGGTCGTCGGCGCTCGCCCGACGGTGGTAGCCGACGGCCCCGGGGACCACCTCGACGTCGTGCCCGGCGAGCCAGACGCGCCAGCACAGGTCCAGGTCCTCCCGGAACACGCCGTAGCGGGGGTCGAAGCGTCCGAGCTCCTCGAACACCTCCCGGCGAGCGAACATCCCCGCGGTGGAGACGTAGAGCACCGGGCGCACGCGGTCACGCTGACCCTGGTCGAGCTCGTCGTCCTCGACCCCGGAGTCGGCCCGGCCGGTGAGGTCAACGCTCATCCCGACCTGCTGGAGGTACCGGGGATGGTCGAGGCTGCGCAGTTTCGGGCCGACCACGGCCAGTCGCGGATCGCGATCGACGTGCGCGGCCATCTCCGCGACCGCGTCCGGCTCGAGGACCAGGTCGTCGTGGACGAGGAGGATCCAGGTGGCGTCGGAGGACGCCGCGAGCCCGCTGTCGAGCGCCATCGACACCGCACCGGTGAAGCCCAGGTCCGTGCCCGTGGACAGCACGCACTCCTCACCCAGGTGCTCGCGCAGGATGCGTCCGGAGCCGTCGGTCGAAGCGTTGTCCACCCCGATCACGTCCAGCGCCTCGTGGGTCTGGGCCGTGAGGGAGGCGAGGACGTCGTCCAGCAGCTCGGCGCCGTCGTGCGCGACGACGATGGCGAGGACGGGGACGGGGGATTCCACCGGCGGGCGCCCTCCCGGGACGACGCGACCACGGTCGACGTAGCAACGCCCGCCGGGTGCGGGTCGGACCGCGTCTCGCGACGACCCGGCGGCGGGCGGAAGTGTCTCGACGCTACCAGACGGAGGGCGTCCCGACCCGCGCCGGCCACGACGGGCGGGGATCGATCGGGGCCGGGTGGTGGCGGCGAGGCGGGTCGGGGGGCTCGCCGCTCCTCGAGCGGCTGTCGGGCCGGGTCACGGCTAGCTGCGCCCGAGCCTTCCCGAGCGGTTGGACCGGCCCCGGTGGGGGCGTCCTAGGACGCTCTCCGCTTCAGGCGGCGTCGCTCGCGCTCGCTCATGCCACCCCAGATGCCGAAGCGCTCATCGTTGTCGAGCGCGTACTCCAGGCACTCCTCCCGGACCTCGCACTGCGAGCAGATGCGCTTCGCCTCGCGGGTGGATCCGCCCTTCTCCGGGAAGAACGCGTCCGGATCAGCATCGAGGCAGCGCGCGCCCTCCATCCACGCGAGCTCCTCGTCCATGACGGGGCCGAGGATGCCGTCGAGCTCTGCGGTCGTGGCCACCACGTCGCTAGCTCCCTGGCGCTGCCGGTCCGGACCCACCTCGACGCCCACTGCCGACGGACTCCGCGTGATGTGCCCATCACGAGCGCTCCGTCGCGATCTCTGCGTCACGATCTCGCAGTCGCATCGCGTAGCCCTGGCGTCTCCGTGCGTTCCGGATCAGGTCACGCCCTCGTAATTACATGCCCGTCATTCTGCAGGCAGGAGGCGCTCCCGTCAAGGGCGACCACGAGATGATGTGGTGCGGGGGTGGGCCGACCGCAACCGGTTGGGGGCGGGGAGCGCTCAGCGCACGGACCCACCGTCGACGTCGCGGGTGGCGTCCGCACGGACCCCACCGTCGACCTCGCCGAGGCGCTGGCTCAGCTCGTCCAGACGTGCGCTCAACGACGTGAGCCGGGCCTCGCTGGGCAGCTCCTCGAACCAGCCGTCCAGCTCGTCGAGAAGAACCTCGCGGAGGGACGCCACCTCCTCACCCAGCCGGGACGCGAGCGTCGTCAGGCCCGCGCCGACCACGCGTCCCTCGCGGCCGCCGTGCCGCTCCACCTCCGTGCGGACCGCATCGCGGAGCGCCGCCGACTGGTTCCCGAGCACGTCACGCACCGCCGCCGAGACGAGCTCCGCGAGCTCGTCCCCGCTCGGCAGCCCGGTCGGGGCTGACTCGGCTTCGGCCCCGTCGGCGCCGTCGTGGACCTCCGTCACCGAGGTGGCGCGGGCGCGCGCCGCGAGCTCGTCGACGCGTGCGATCAGCTCACCCTGGCGCGCGCGGAGCTCGTCCACCTCCTCGGCGACCCCGCCGACCGCCACGAGCACCTCGACCATCTGATCGGTCACGGTCTGGCGCAGCGTCGCGAGCTCCCCGGCGAGCCGGAGGATCGCGCCCCGCTCGTCGCGCGGCTCGGGCGCTCGGCTCACGCGTGGGCCTCGTGACTGCGGCGGTGGGTGGCGAGCCCCGAGGCGCTCGCGGCCACGAACCCGCACGTCCGGCAGACGTTGCCGTCCAGCGCCTGGGTCAACGTCAAGGCGAGCCGACGGCGGGCCTCCTCGCCCTCCGCCTCCCCGACGGTCTCGAGGATCGCGTCGAGACGCTCGGCGACATCGGCCGCGAGGATCCCGAGCCGATCGCCGAGCCGCGACTCCGCCTGTCCGATGCGCTCGCCGGCCCGGGACTCCGTCCGGTCCACGCGGTCGGCGAGCCCGGCCGCGCTGCGCGCCACCCGGCGTCCGACGTCCTCGCCGACGGCGTCCACGCGCCGACCGACGTCGTCTCCGACACCCGCGATCTGCCGGGCCAGCTCGGTACCGGTCTCCTCCACCCGCTCCCCGACCCCGGCCACCTCCTGCACGACCCGTCCCTCGAGCCGGTCGGCGAGCCCCTCCAGGGCCTCGAGCCGGTCAGCCAACCGGGCCTCCGCGTCACCCAGCCGGTCGCCGACGCGCGTCTCCGCGCGGGTCACGTGCTCGCCGACCCGTGACTCGGCGAGGCCGATCCTGCCGTCCAGGTCGGAGGCCGTCCGTCCGATCTGCTGCTCGAGGCCGGCGACGACCTGCGCTACCCGCTCGCGCACGCCGGCGATCTCGCCGCCGGCCCGGTCGACGGTCCCACGCAGGTCAGCGAGACCCTCGCCGAGGAGGTCCTCCACGAGGGTGAGCAGGTCGGCGCGCAACGCGACGAGCCGTGTGCGGTCCTCGGCGCCGGCCCGGGCCACCTCGCCGACGTCCTCGCTGAGCCGGACGAGCAGCTCGTCGGTCCCGCGCTCGTCGAGCTCCGTGAGCGTGGCCTCGAGGCGCTCGTACACCGCCACGAGTCGCGCCTCGCTCGGGAGCTCGTCCAGCCGGTCGGCGACGCGGTCCAGGGCGTCGTCCAGGGCGTCGCGGACCCGGCTGCCCTCGGCGCTCGCAGCGTCGCGCACCACCTCGGCGACCTGCTCGGGGCTGAGCACACCGCTGTCACGGAGGCGGGCGAGCAGCTCCTCGAGCCGCTCGGACAGCGCCCGCACCTCGTTCGCCGTGCGTCCCTCCTCCCGACGCTGGTCGCGAGCGAGCGCCGTTCGGCTACGCAACGTCGCGACCTCCTCGCCGAGCCGGCTCGCGACGTCGGTCAGGCCGCTGCCGAGCAGGTGATCGACGCGCTCGCCGATCTCGTCCAGCTCCTCCGTCAGGTCGCTGCGGACGCCGGCGAGGCCGTCCTCGACCGCCGCACGGAGCGCCTGGGTGACGTCACCGCGGGGGGCTCGATCGCCCTCGTCCGCGCCCGAGAGGACCTCCTCGAGGCGGTCGCGGACCCCGGCGACAGCGCCCTCGACCTGCTCGAGGCGGCGGACCGTCTCGTCCAGCCGACGCGTCAGCTCACGCTGCTCCTCGAGCTGACGCTCGACCGCCTCCTTGAACAGCCGTTCGATGCGCACGTCCGCGTCCGGCCCCGGATCCGGGTCGGGGTCCGAGCCGACGTCCTCTGGGGGTGGGGGCGCCGGGCGAGGGCCGAACCGTGCGCTCCCCCCGGGTGGTCCGTCCCCGGAGGCGTCCGGCTCCGGACCGGTCGGCGCCTGCTCGACCATCATCGCTCCCGCCGCTCGGGGTGTCAGCGTAGTCCCGTGCTCGCAGGGTACGCCCCGCGTTCAGGCCGGGGCCTCGATCTCGGGCCGTAGCCCGTCGGGTTCGATGCGGCGGTAGGTGGTGTCGCG
>CAZADJ010000085.1:0-10428 GCA_964483845.1 uncultured Actinomycetota bacterium
CACGGCCGGTTCCTCGACCCGAGCGGGGTCCCAGCGCTGCTCGGGCCGGACCGGCCCCCGACCGGTCGCTGCCCCGGTCGGTCGTTCGGCCGCACATGGTACGGCTCGCTACCGTCGGCGCGCACCCTACCGAGGACCGCCAGCCTGCCCCGCATCGAGCTCCACGCGACGGACACCACCCGGCTCGAGGGGCGCTTCGACGCGCCGGACGAGCCGCACGAGGGTGTCGCCGTCGTCTGCCACCCGCATCCCGGCGCCGGCGGATCGATGGACTCGTGGATGGTGCCGGTGCTCGCGCGGGCGCTGCGGGCGGAGGGCTGGCACACCCTGCGGTTCAACTTCCGCGGTGTGGGCGGCTCGGACGGCGAGCGCGACGGCGGGGAGGACGAGCTGCTCGACCTCGCCGGCGCGGTCAGGTTCTGTCGGGAGGAGCTGGGCGGCGACGGCCCGGTGCTGGTCGGTGGCTGGTCGTTCGGGGCGGGCGTCGCCCTGCGCTACGGGCCGGGTGACGAACGGGTGGTCGGCTGGTTCGGGGTCGGCCTCCCGCTCGGCCCGACCGCAGCCGGCAGCACCGCGATCGACCGTGGTGCGCTGGCCCGGTGGGGCGCAGCGAAGCTGTTCATCCACGGGGACCGCGACGAGGTCAGCGACCTCGACGAGGTGCGCGGGCTGTTCGAGGCGGTGGCCGGACCGAAGCGCCTGCGCGTCGTCGAGGGGGGCGACCACCTCCTCGCGGAGCACGGCGACGTCCTCACCGAGGAGCTGCGGGCGTTCGCGGCGGACCTCGCTCCCGACCGGGACGCCGGGCCACGCTCCGCGACGGATGCGGACCCGGGCTCGCGGACCGCCGGTGATCCCGACGACGCGGGCCACCACGACGGGACGGCCTGAGCGTGCGCTACCGCTACGAGAACCGTCTCACCCGCGACGACGTCGGCGTCCGGGTCGTGATCCGACGGTGGGTCGAGGACGAGGAGCGTGGCACCGTCCCGAGCGACGTCCTCGGGACCCTCGAGTCCTGGGACGACGGGATCCTCACCGTGCGCACGAGCCGCGACGAGCTGGTCGAGGTGGACGAGGCCTCGATCCTCGCCGCCAGGACCGTGCCCCCGCCTCCGCCCCCGCGCTGAGCCCGGTCGGGCCCGAGCCGAGCAGACGGCCATCCATCCGGGCGTACGCTCGGAGGCGGCGAGCCGCGGTCCAGTCGGTGGAGCGGTGCACGGTGTGCGCTGTGCGCTCGGCGGGGACGGGTACCTTGACCTCGGAGTTGACTCCAACGTGCAGACTGGGGTCGCGATGGATGCGATGACCGTCTCACAGCTCGCCGAGCGCGTCGGCACGAGCGCTGACACGGTCCGCTACTACGAGCGGATCGGGGTCCTGCCGGAGGCCGAGCGCAGCCCGGGTGGGTACCGACTGTTCGACGAGGACGACGTCGACCGGCTCCGCTTCGTCAAGCGCGCCCAGCGCTTCGGGCTCCGGTTGGACGACATCCGCGAGCTGCTCGGGATCCGTGAGCGGGGCCTCTGTCCGTGCGGGCACGCGCGCGAGCTACTCGAGACGGAACTGCGCGAGGTCGAGGAGCAGGTAGCGGCGCTGGGTCGCCTCGCCGACGAGATCCGCAGCCTGCTCGACGCCGGGACGACGAGCGACGGCTGGCCCTGCCGGAGCGGTCCGCTCACGATCGCGCCCCGGCCGGCGGGCGCCACCGCGACGCCCCGGACCGCGCGCGACCGGACCCCACCGAACGAGGAGGAGCGCCGATGACCACCGCGCCGACGTGCGCCTGCGGCTGCGGGGCGCTGACGACCGTCACCGACGCGGCGGAGCCGTGCACCTGCGGCTGCGAGTGCTGCACCGCGCCGGACTCGCCCGAGGAGGAGCGTCAGCGGCTGCTCCAGCTCCGCGAGCGCATCGAGTCGCGCCTCGGGGAGCTCCACGAGGGCCCGCGGCGGTAGGCTCCCGCGAGGATCGAGGAGGAGGAGAACGTGGGCGAGGAGCTGGGTGTCTCCGGTGGAGGCTGCGACTGCGGCTGCTGTGGCGACGTCGTCGAGATGGTCGCGCCCGACGAGGAGCGTGAGCAGCTGCTCGAGCTGAAGGATCAGGTGGACGAGCGCCTGGCCGAGCTCGAGGTCGACGAGGTCTGAGCCGGCGGTCGCCGCGCGTCCGGCGCGGTGGGGGCAGCAGACCCCGGTCCCGCCAGCTCGCGCTCGTAGGTCTCCTCGAGGTCGCGCAGCCCGTCGAGCACTTCGTGCGCCTCGGCCTCGTCCATCCTCCCCATCGCGAACCCCAGGTGGACCTCGACCCAGTCTCCCACGCCGACCGCGTCCGCCGGGTCCCCCTCGCCGAGCACCTCGCCGTCAGCGGTCCGGATGCCGAGGAGCGCAGCGGAGATCTGCCGGCGCACACCCTGGATCTCCGCGGTCACGTGCAGCTGCTCGGAGTCGGCGATGTCGACGATCCGACCGGGCACCCCCAGGCACATCCCGTAGCTCCTCGCTGCCGTGGTGTGGGCATCGCACGGGTCGAGGGTAGCGGCCGGGTCCCGTAGGTGCGGCTCGCACTTACCTCTAGGTGGAGAACGCCGTTAGATGCGGCTCGGAGACACCGCTACCGGCCACCGTGCCCCGTCACGGTGGCCGACGTGACCGCACAGAGCGGGAGGGGACCCGTGCGCATCCGACTGCTGACACTGCTCGCCATCGCCGCACTCGTGCTCGCCGCGTGCCCGGCGGAGGACGAACCCGACGACCCGGCTCCCGACGGCACCCCCGACATCGAGGACACCGAGCCGGAGGAAGCCCGGCACGGCGGGACGCTGACGCTCCCGATCTCGGCCGACCCCGGCCACCTCAACCCGGCGATCACCACCTCGGGTGCGACCCACACGGCGTCGGAGCTCCTGTACAACGGGCTGCTGGAGTTCAACGAGGACCTCGAGCCGATCCCGTCGCTCGCGCACGACTGGGACATCGAGGAGGACGGGGCGGTCTACCGCTTCCACCTCCGCGACGACGTCGTCTGGCACGACGACGAGCCGTTCACCGCGGCCGACGTCAAGTACACCTTCGAGGAGGTGCTGACGGAGTTCCACGCCCGCACCGCCGCATCGCTCGGCGGTGTGCTCGAGGAGGTCGAGGTGGAGGACGACCACACCGTGGTGTTCCACCTCTCGCAACCCTACGCACCGCTCCTCCAGCAGCTCGACGTCACCGAGGCGCCGATCATCCCGGCACACATCTACGAGGGGACGGATCCGGCCGAGAACCCGGCGAACATGGAGCCGGTCGGCACCGGACCGTTCCGCTTCGTCTCCTACTCCCCCGACGACGAGATCGTCTTCGAGCGCAACGACGACTACTGGAAGGACGACCTGCCGTACTTCGACCGCGTCGTCCAGCGCGTCATGCCCGACGAGGGCGCCCGGGTCATCGCGCTCGAGGGCGGTGAGGTCGAGTGGCTGTGGGGTGCCCCCGGCCCGGATCTCGAGCGGCTCCGCGCCGACGATGCGTACGAGTTCCTGGAGACACCGGTGAACCCCGGCGGCGCGAACTGCGTCATGTCGGTGAGCTTCAACCTCGAGCGTCCGATGTTCCAGGACCTCCGCGTGCGACAGGCGGTCGCACACGCGCTCGACCGTGAACAGTTCCTCGACCGCGTGCTCTTCGGGGAGGGTCGGGTGGCCGCGGCACCGATCTCCAGTGGCATCCCCTTCGCGCACGCCGAGGGTCTGGACATGCCGAGCTTCGACCGCGAGCGGGCCGAGGAGCTGCTCGACGAGGCCGGCTGGGTCCGCGACGACGACGGCACCCGCGAGGCACAGGGGGTCGACGGCGTCGATGACGGCACCCCGCTCGCCTTCGACTTCCTGCACTTCCCCGCCTTCTCCGAGTACGGCGAGCTGCTGCGCTCACACCTCAGCGAGGTCGGAGCGGAGGTCGAGCTCCGTGCCCTCGAGCCCCCGGTCTTCGTCGACACGGTCTTCATGGAGCGGGACTTCGACACGAACATCGTGTCGTACTGCAACGGCCCCGATCCCGAGATCGGCGTCCGTCGCATGTACGACTCCGCCCAGATCGCACCGGTGCCGTTCTCCAACTCCTCCGCCTACGAGAACGCCGAAGTGGACGCGCTGTTCGACGAGGCGCAGCGCACGGTCGATCCGGACGAGCGCGGCGAGGTCTACCGGCAGATCCAGGAGATCCTCGTCGAGGAGCTGCCCTACTTCTGGATCGTGGAGACCGTCGCGACGCGCGTCCACCGAGCCGAGTGCGAGGGCTTCAAGCCGTTCGGGCTGTTCGCCGAGGAGGCGTTCTGCGGCGACTGAACCGTGGCGCGGGCTGGCGGGGTGGTCCGCCACCCTGCCGGCCCGCGATGATGTCCGCGAGCCACGACGGACGTTGAGTTGCTGCCCCGCTACATCCGCCTGAGGCTGGTCCAGGTCATCCCGACGGTCCTGGGCATCGTCGTGCTGACGTGGCTCCTCATCAACCTCGCCCCCGGCGACCCCATCCTGGCGCTGGCCGGCGAGTACGGCGATGCCGACTACTACGCACGCATGCGCGCCCGGTACGGACTCGACCGTCCGCTCCTGGTCCAGCTCCTCGTCTACCTCGGCCGGGTCCTCCAGGGGGACCTCGGGGTCTCCTTCGTCCAGGGCCGTCCCGCCCTGGAGATCATCCTCGAGCGCCTGCCAGCCACCCTGCTGCTGTCCGGGACGGCGCTGGTGCTGTCGACCCTCGTCGGGGTGGCGCTCGGCACCTACGCGGCCGCCCGCGCCCACGGGCTCCGTGACATGGTCGTGAACGTCGGTGCGCTCGGGGTCTACGCAGCGCCCGTGTTCTGGCTGGGCCAGCTCGCCCTCCTGTTCATCGCCCTGCGCGTCGGCTTCTTCCCGATCTCGGGCATGACGAGCCCCGGCGCCGACGACACGGGCCTGACCCGCATCCTGGACATCGGCCGGCACCTGGCGCTCCCCGCCGCGGTCCTCGCGTCCCAGGGTGTCGCCGCGATCGCGCGGTTGACCCGCGCCGGCATCATCGAGCAGATGGGCGGCGACCACATCCTCACCGCTCGGGCGAAGGGGATCGGCCGCGTCGGGATCCTCCTCCGCCACGGGCTGCGCTGCGCCCTGCTCCCGATCGTCACCGTCATCGGTGGACGGATCGGCCACCTGCTGGGCGGGACCATCATCATCGAGGTGATCTTCAGCTGGCCGGGCATCGGGCGACTGCTGCTGACGGCGATGCAGAACCGTGACTTCCCGATCATCCTCGGCATCTTCCTGCTCGTCGCGGTCACGGTCGTGATCGCCAACCTGATGACCGACCTCGCCTACCGTCGCCTCGACCCCCGCGTCCGGCTGCGCTGATGGCGGACACGTTGCCCGCGACGCACTCGGCTGAGGCGCCGGTCCCCGCCGGACGGTTCGATCGGACCGGGTGGCAGCGCCTGTCGGATCACCTGCTGCGCACGCCGACCGGGCTCGCCGGCATCGGCATCACGGTGGTCGTGCTGGTGATCGCGGTGCTCGCAGGGACGCTCGCGCCCGTCGACCCGTTCTCCACCCACGGCCCGCCGCTGTCACCACCGAGCGGGACGCACCCCTTCGGAACCGACGCCCTCGGCCGTGATCTGCTCTCCGGGATCATCCACGGCGCGCGCACCTCGGTGATCGTCGTCGGCTGGACCGGCTTCATCGTCCTCGGCATCGGGGTGGCGGTCGGGACCGTCTCGGGCTACGTGGGTGGCCGCGTCGATGACGTGCTGATGCGGGTGACCGAGTTCTTCCAGGTGCTCCCCCGGTTCTTCCTCGCGATCGTCGTGCTCGCGCTGTGGGGGCCCGGCCTCGATCGACTCATCGTCGTGCTCGGCCTGACCTCGTGGGCGATCCTCGCCCGGGTGGTGCGCTCGGAGGTGTTCTCGCTCCGCTACCGGCCGTTCGTCGAGGCCGCGATCGTCTCGGGGGCGTCGTCGTTCCGGGTCGCGCTCCGCGAGATCCTCCCCCACGCGATGCCCGCGACGGTCGCCTACCTCGGGCTGATACTCGCGCAGGTCCTGCTGCTGGAGGCGAGCCTCGGGTTCCTCGGCCTCGGCGATCCGAGCGTGATGAGCTGGGGGTACCTGGCCGGCCAGGCCCAACGCTACCTGCGCGTCGCCTGGTGGCTGTCGGTGTTCCCCGGGATCGCGATCGTCATCGCCGTGCTCGGCCTGAACCTGCTCGGCGACGCCTTCACCGAGGCGCTCGGGACGCGCGAGCGCTGACCCGGCTACCCGGCTGGTCCGCCGAGAGCGGCGTCGAAGCACGGCGGGCACAGCTCGCGACCGCCGAGCAGCCGGATGCGCGTCTCCATGGTCGGCTCGTCGCACGAGGCGCAGACCACCGAGGTGTGGACCCGCGCCCGCGCCGGCGGAGGCTCGTCCACCTCGGTCACGGTGAACAGCTCGCGAGGGTCGCGCTCGAGGATCGCGCGGGCCCGTGCGTGGTGCCCGGCGCGGAAGCGCTCGCCCTCCTCCTCGCTCGCCTCCCCCGAGGCGATCCGGGCGCGTAGCTCCTCCTGCGCGGGGTCACGATCCCCCCACGCACCGGGACGTCCGGCGATGCGGATGCCCCGCTCGTCGGAGCGCCGCCAGAACGTGTAGGCGTTCTTGCCCCAGTCGCGGTGCACGAGGTTGCCCTTCCCGAAGGTGCAGCCGGTCAGCACCTGGATCGCGTCCACGCCACACATGTCGGTCTCGACCGCGGCGACGAGCTCCTCGTCGGTCGCCCGGGGGCCGAGTCGGTCGAGCGCGAGCGCGGCGGCCTGCATCCCCATGGTCAGACCGGGACAGAGGTGGCCGTGGAAGGCGACCACCCGATCGAGTGGCTCGGGCTCGATCAGGGCGAACGGCTCGCTCATCACGATCCCCCTCGGTCCGGGTCGTCGCGGCCAGCACTGCGGATCGCCGATCGCCCTCGGGTCACCGGACGGCTCCGCTCGAGGCTACCCCGCGACGCCGACACGGAGCAGCACGAGCGGCGCGCCGCGCCGCCTACGCTCCGGGTCCACGATCGGCGATCCCGGACGGGAGCTGCCATGTCGAGTGACCGCTTGCGGGTCGCCTTCGTGGGCAAGGGGGGGTCGGGCAAGTCGACCGTCGCCGGGACGTTCGCGCGTCTGCTCGCCCGACGGGGCCATCCCGTGCTGGTGCTCGACTCCGACCCGATGCCGGGGCTGGCAGCGACCCTCGGGATGACCGCGAGGGACGAGGGCCTGCCCGACGAGGCGGTCGAAGAGGCACCCGACGAACGACCGCCGTACCGCCTCTCCGTCGATCCGGTGACGGCGGTGGAGCGCTTCGCGGCGCGCGGCCCCGACGGGCTCCGGCTGCTCCAGCTCGGCAAGCTGCGCGGACACGCCTCGACCATGCTGCGGTCCCAGATCGCGTTCCGGCGCATCACCGAGGGTCTCGGGGGCACCGTCCCGTGGCATCTCGTCGGCGACCTGCCGGCGGGGACGCGCCAGCCCTTCTTCGGCTGGGGGTCCTACGCCGACACCGTGGTGGTCGTGGTCGAACCGAGCATCAAGTCGCTGCTGTCGGCCCGCCGCCTCACGCGGCTGGCTGACGTCGACGACGCGCCACGGTTGGTGGCGGTCGCGAACAAGGTCCGCGAGGACGGTGACGTCGACCGCATCGCTGCGCGCATCGGGCTCGAGGTGGTCGCGAGCCTCCCGTGGGACGAGGCGATCGTGGACGCCGACCGGGAGGGGCGACCGCTGGTCGAGGTCGCACCGGATGGGCCGGCCGTAGCGGCGCTAGAGTCGTTGATCGCAGCGCTCGGGGTCCGGGAGGCGCGATGAAGGTCGCGATCGTCGGCAAGGGTGGGTCGGGCAAGACGACGACCGCCGCGGTCGTGGCACGCAGCCTGGCGCGAGCCGGACGGGAGGTGGTCGCGCTCGACTGCGACACGAACGCGAACCTGGGCCTGTCCCTCGGCATCGGTGAGGACCCGACCGAGGCGCTGGTCTCCGTGCGTGAGGCGCTGGACGCCGGCGCCGAGGAGCACGCACAGGACCCCGACGACCTGCTCTCGCGGTTCGGTACCGACGCCCCCGACGGGGTCCGCCTGGCGGTGGTCAACCGGATCCAGAACCCGGAGCCGGGCTGCCCCTGATGCGGGCTCAGCGCCGAGCAGTTGCTCGGCTCCGTCGCCTCCGGGGAGCGCGTCGTCGTGGCTGACTTCGAGGCCGGCATCGGCACCCTGACCCGGCTCGACCCCGGTGACGTGGACGTCCTGCTCGTCGTCGTCGAGCCGACCCCGAAGTCGATCGAGGTCGGCTCGCGCGCCACGGACCTGGCCCGCGACAAGGGGATCGGGCGCATCATCGTCGTCGCGAGCCGCGTCCGTGACGGAACCGACCGCGCGCGCATCGGGGAGGCCATCGCCGCGGACGATCTCGTCGTGGTCCCCTTCGACGAGCAGATCATCGCCGCCGACCGGGAGGGGGTCGCTCCCCTGGACCTCGCACCGGAAGGAGCGGCGGTGTCGGCCCTCCGCGAGCTCAGCGCTCGCCTCGCCCCCGCCTAGCCCCGAGCTCCCGGGCCGCCGCCCGCAGCTGAGCCGGCTCGGCCCGCAGACGACGTCCCCCCCACTGTCCGAACTCGTGCTCGGCGCGCCACTGCGCCGCCCACAGGTGCTCACCCCACCGGTCGCGGAGCGGCCCGAGGCCCCCCGCGTCGAGGAAGCGGACGAGAGCTCGCCGGTCAGACCAGGGGGCGATGAGGTAGGCGTCGCCCGCCTGGCCGACGCCGACGCCGGCGCCGAAGACCTCGTCGTGCTCCACGAACCGTCCGCACATCGACCGGAGGTCACGCAGCGCCGCGGGCGTGCGGCGGCGGCCCGCGCTGAGGCGCACCACCAGCGCCCCCGCCCCGGCGACCTCGTCGTGATGTCGGCGGACGTGCGGTGCGTGCTCGTACCGCGGCGCCGGCCCCCCGCCGAAGGCGGCCCGGAGCTGGGGGATCGCGGCGAAGACACGTTCCGCGGCCTCGGGGTCGTGCCGCCGGGGTGGATCCCGGTCCTCACGGCCGGCGGCGCTCAACGCCAGCCCCTCCCACGTCCCCAGCTCCCGCTGGCCGACGCGCCAGCGGGCGAGCCAGAACGAGTCGAGCCAGCGGGAGAAGCGCCACATGATCCGCCCGTGCGCGTCGGAGCGCATGAACTCCTGCATGCGGTGCAGGCTCGCCCAGGCGGTGATGGTCCAGAACTCGCGCGGGCCGGCGGTGATGCTCGCCCACCGGACGATCCCCGGGGCGTCGGTGAGCTGCGCGCGGATCCGGGCGGAGGCGGCCGCCATGCGCGGGAAGTCGGCGGCACTGCGCAGGTGCGAGCGGGTGGTGACGACCACGATCGGCACGGGGGGCGTGACCTCGCCTCCCGCCGACGCCTCGGTCACGACACCTGCTCCCCCTGGTCACTCCGCCGGGACCGGCTCCTGCTCGGCGATGCGCGCCACGACCCGGTCGATACCCCGTCGCAGGGCTCCCCCCCGGCCGACCACCGGCTCGCCGGAACGATCCGCCTCCGCCACCTCGGCGGTCCAGGGCAGGACCGTGGCGAGCTCGATCCCCTCGGCACCGAGGGCGTCGGCGAGGAAGTCGGCGTCGGCGTCGACACGTGCCTTGTTGCCGACGGCCAGCACGCGCGGGATGCCGAGCTCCGCGGCGAGGCTCGCCGTACGCGCGGCGGTCACCACCGACTTCCGGCTCGGCTCGACCACCACGACGAGCACGTCGGCGTGCGCGAGCGTGCCCCCGGAGCGGCTGAGGTGCTCCAGTCCGGCCTCCATGTCGACGACCGTGACGTCGGCGTGCGTCCCGAGCGCCTCACCGAGGAGGGTCCGCACGGTCGCGTGCCCACCGCAGGTACATCCGGCCCCGGCCTGCGAGACGCGCAGCGCGGTCAGCAGGGTCACCCCCGCCGGGGTCTCCCGACCGTGCTCGGCGATGATCCCGTCGGCTGCGGTCGCCTCGTCCTCCCGGGATCCGCTGACGACGTGGGGCGGCAGCTCGGGGATCGCCTCGGTCTCCTCCAGCGAGAGGCCGAGGGACAACCCGAGGTTGGGGTTCGAGTCGGTGTCGATCGCGACGACGCGGTCACCGCGCCGCCGGTAGGCGGCGGCCAGCAGCGCCGCGACGGTCGTCTTGCCGACCCCACCCTTGCCGACGACACCGACCTTCATCTCTGCTCCCTCCCGACGAGGCCAGTATGGGGCGTCGGGTCCGCCGGCGCGACCCGCCGGAGGCCCACGGTGGGGCCGATGACACCCCCCACCGTCCGACTAGTGGCAGATCACACATAGGCCTGGCAGGATGGACGGGAACCGTGGTCGAGTGCGGGAGGGGACAGCCGTGGCGTGGTGGTGGGTCGGCAACGCCGTCCTGCTG
>CAZADJ010000086.1:0-10427 GCA_964483845.1 uncultured Actinomycetota bacterium
CAGATGCGGCACAGGAACCGTCTGCGTGGTGTTACAGCAGCGATGGTGAGGGGACCGCCGCACGGTCAGGCCGGAGTGGACTCGAAGGGGCGCCAGGCGGTCCCACGGTGTCGGGGGGAGAAGCGGTCTGGGTGGACGATCTCAGCGAGGATCTCGGCGGAGTCCGCGATACGCGGTCCGGGGCGGTTGAGGTACGAGTGGCCGTCGACCACGTACACGTTGTCCGCCAGGACCGCCCGCACCTCGGCCCAGCCCGGCAGCGACGTGATCGCGTCGCGCTCACTGGTGGTCTGCTCGATGGTGAACCCGCAGGGGGCGAGCACCACGACGTCCGGGTCGGCCTGGAGCAGGGCCTCCGGCTCGAGCACGCCCGAGTGCTCCCCCGGCGTCCCGAAGACCGGGTCCCCGCCGGCGACGGCCACCAGCTCGGGGATCCAGTTGCCGGCACCCATCAGCGGATCGATCCACTCGACCATGGCGACCCGGGGACGCTCGGTGACGTCGGCGACCGCGTCGCGCACCGCCTGCAGGCGCCCCCCGATGGTCTCGGCCACCTTGAAGCCGGTCCTCGGGTCGCCGAGGACCTCCGCCACCCGGCGGACGTCGGCGAGGACGTCGCGGAGGCGCTGTGGCTCGAGCGAGATGATCTCGACGTGGTCACCCACGACCTCGCGGACGGCCGCGACGACCTCCTCCTCTGAGACCGCACAGACCTCGCACTGCGACTGCGTCACCACGACGTCCGGGGCGAGCTCCGCGAGCCTGTCGTGATCGACCCGGTAGACCGAGAGCCCCTCGGCGAGGATCGCCCGGATGCGCTCGTCGATCGCGTAGCTCGTCCCGTCACCGGGGAGCTTCGACTCTGTGCACACGGGCAGCGCGGTCACCCCCTCGGGATGATCACACTCGTGGGACCGGCCGACGAGGTGGTCACCGAAGCCGAGGGCGCAGACGATCTCGGTCGCGCTCGGCAGCAACGACACGATGCGCATGCGATGTCCCTTTCGACCGGTCGGCGACGTGCGTGGGCTGCCCTACGGTCCTGCTCGACGCGGACACCGAGCCGTCACCGCTGACGCTACTGGAGCGGCAGCCGTCCCACGGCACACGGAGGCGACGTGAGCATGGAGGAGTTCGACACCGAGGACCTGCTCTGGAAGCTGGTCGGTGCCGGGGCGGCCCTGGCGGCCGCCGCGGCCACGCGAGCGGTCGTGCGCAGCGCGTGGCGCGGCGCGAAGGCCGAGGAGCCCCCGGAGGACCCGGCGTCGCCGTCGGTGAGCTGGGGTGACGCGATCGCCTGGGCGGCGCTGACCGGCGTGGCGGTCGGCGTGGCCGAGCTCGTCGCGAAGCGGGTGACCGCCTCCGGCTGGCAGCAGGCGACCGGGCACCTCCCGCCGAGCCTCGCCCCCGCGGACGATGCCGACTATCAGGACCTGCCTAGTGGGTGACGCGGCCGTAGCCGGCGATGTCACTGCGTGACAACGAGCTGCTGTTGACGCGCACGTTCTCCCCCGAGTAGGGCGCCTCGACGACGTCCCCGTTCCCGATGTACATCGCCATGTGGTGGATCGGACGTCCGGGCTTGGCGAAGAAGACGAAGTCGCCGGGGCGCAGCTCCGAGCGGCTGATCCGCTGCGTCGCTGCGTACTGCTGCCGTGAGGTTCGCGGGAGGCTGACACCCGCCTGGCGCCACGCCCACATCGTCAGACCCGAGCAGTCGTAGGAGTCCGGACCCGACGCGCCCCACCGGTACGGCTTGCCGACCTGGGACAGCGCCGCGTCGACGGCCTTCTGCGCCCGCTCGCTGGACGCGGGCGCACCCTGCGATGTCTGCTGTCGCTCCTGTTGGGCCGCCTCGCGGGCCGCCCGCTCCGCCGCCTCCCGGGCCGCGCGCTCGGCGGCCTCCCGCTCACGGCGCTCGCGTGCGATGCGCTCCTGCTCGCGGCGCTGCTCCTCCTCGGCCTCGGAGAGCTCGGAGCGAGCCTCGGCCACCTCGGCCTCGGCGGCGGCGACGATCGCCCGCAGCTCGTCGCGCTCCTCCTGCTGCGCCTCGAGGAGACCCTCGACGTGATCACGCTGGGCGGCGAGCTCCCGCTCGGCGTCCTCCGCCTCGGCCTCCAGCTCGCGGAGCTGGGCGAGCATCGTCGCCTGCACCGTCCGGTCGACCTTCAGGGTCTCGACCACCGTGTAGTGCGTCTGTGCCGTCGACTTGAGGTAGACGGCCCGCATCTGGGCGTCGGCGAGGTCCTCCGCGCCGAGGATCGCCTCGAACTCGAAGCCGCTGCCGTGCTGGTACAGCTTGCGGACGAAGTCGCCCGCCTGGTCCTCGTTCTCCCCGATGCGCGCCTCGACCTCGGCGAGCTCCTCGCGGGCCTCGGCGACCCGACGGCGGGCGTCGTCGAGGGCGGCCTGGGCGCCGTTGTACTCCTCGACGGCGAGCGCGAAGTCGACCTCGAGCTCCTCGAGGCGCTCCTCGGCGTCGGCGGCCTCGCTGGCCGCCGACGACAGGCCGCGTTCGGCGCGCTCCACCTGGTCACGGGCCTCCTCGACCCGTTCGGCCGGGTCCGCGGTCGCCGGCGTCGCCAGCTGCAGTGCGAGCGCCGCGCATGCCGCGAGCACGATCAGGCGGTGGGCGTCCCACGGACGGCGCCGCGCACGGGTACGTGCGCGGCGGTCACCGCGGACGTGGCTGTGCAAGGTGCGCCCCACCGGTCGGCTCGTCGCGCTGCGTCAGCGTAGCGACCTACGGCCCGTTCGTCGGGCACCTGGTGAGCGACCTCGAGGTGCGGGGAGCGCGCTCGTCCCCGGTACCCTCCGCGCCGACCTGCCTCCACGTCGCGCTCGGGAGCCCCGCACATCGACATCGGCTACGCCCTCGTCCTGATCGGCGTGCTCATCCCGTCGGTGATCGTCCACGAGGTCGCGCACGGGTGGATGGCCCTGCGCTTCGGGGACGACACCGCGCAGCGCGCCGGACGGCTCACCCTGAACCCGGTCCCCCACATCGACCTCTTCGGGACCATCATCCTGCCCGCGCTGCTCGCGTTCACGTCGCTCGGAGTGATCGGCTACGCGAAGCCGGTCCCGGTGAACCCGAACCGGATGCGCCGTCCCCGGGACCACTCGCTGATCGTCTCACTCGCCGGACCGGCGGTGAACATCGTCTTCGCCGCCGCCGCCGCGTTCGCGCTGCGCGCGCTGTTCGCGACGGCGGGTCCGGCCGGCCCGTCGCAGCTCGTGCTCGACGTCGTCGTGGCCTTCGGGATCGTCAACGTGGTGCTCGCGGCGTTCAACCTCATCCCGATCCCGCCGCTGGACGGCTCCGCGGTGATCGAGCGCTTCCTCCCGGTCGAGTGGCTCGGCCGCTGGTACGGGCTCCAGCGCTACGCGATGGGGATCCTGATACTCCTCGTCCTGTTGATCCCGGGCGCGGTCGACCGCGTCTTCACGGTCGCCTTCGAGATCTGGTCGTTGCTGCTCTGAGCGTCCCGCGTACCTCCCCACGCACGGGAACCGACGGGTGCGTCTCCCCGGAGCCCGGTCCTGTGACACTGGTCAAGTCGGCGGGGTCGACTGCCGACCACCAGGGAGGCGCCCGGGGGGCCGCGGAGCGGGGCGCGACGACCGTGGCGACACGACCGCGGAGACACGACCGCCGATGTGAACGTGGGCGGCGATGCCGACCACCGGGAGGCCGCACCATGGCCCGCGTGCGCGACCGGGGACGACGCACCGTCGTCTCGATCGCCGTCGCGATCGTCGCGCTGAGCGCCGTCCCCGCGCTCGCGGACCCCGACGACACGGCCGAACGGCTCGAGGACGCCCGACGCAGCCTCGAGGACGCGCGTGGCGAGCTCGGCGCGACCGAGCGTGCCCTGTCCGAGGCACGCGACGACCTGGCGGCGATCGACGGGACGCTCGAGCTTCGCACAGCGGAGCTCCGCGCCCTCGAGGCCGACCTCGCGGAGGCCGAGGCCGCCCACGCGGAGACGGTCGAGCGTCTGGCCGCGGCCACGGCCCGCGTCCGGGAGGCTGCCGACGAGCTGGACGCGCTCGTCGAGGTGGAACGCGATCACATCGCCCGCCTGGAGGAGCGTGCCGCCTCGACCTACAAGCGCGGCGCCGGGAGCTCCGGGGCGATGCTCACCGCGCTCCTCGGGGTCTCCGACCTGCACGACCTCTCGGTCGGCTACCGGGCGGTTCGGGCCGTGCTGGACGACGACCGCGCGCTGGTCGACCGCACCCGCGACCTGAAGTACGAGGCGGTCGAGCACCGGGCGGAGCTGGCGGGCCTCCGGGCCGAGCAGCAGGACGAGGAGGCGGCCGCGCGGGCGGCGAAGGAGGACGTCCTCGTGCTCGTCGCCCGCCACGAGGATCTCGTCGCGACGGTCGAGCGGGGGCGCGCCGAGCGCGCGGCGATACTGCGGCGCATCGAGCAGGACCACCGGTTGCAGGCCCAGCTCGTCCGCCAGCTGGACGAGAAGGTCGCCACGCTGACGGTCGAGCTGGCCGCGCAGCTGGGGCGCGCCGAGGACGTGCGCTGGGAGGATCTCGACGTCGACGCCCCGATGCCCTCGTGGGGTCCCCTGCTGCCCGAGCGGGGGCACCGGTGGGCGTCGGCGATCGACCAGGCGGCCCGGGCAGCGGGCGTCGATCCACGGCTGCTCGCCGCGCTGGTCTGGTCGGAGTCCGGCTTCCATCCGGACGCGGTCTCGCACGCCGGCGCCATCGGGCTCACGCAGCTGATGCCGGGGACCGCCGCGATGCTCGGGCTCGACCCGTGGCACCCGCTCCAGAACGTCGCCGGCGGCGCCACCTACCTGCGGGCGCAGCTCGCGACCTTCGCACAGGTCGACCTGGCCCTGGCCGCCTACAACGCCGGTCCCGGGGCGGTCGCGGCCCACGGAGGGGTGCCACCGTTCGCCGAGACGCAGCTGTACGTCCTGACCGTCCTCGAGCGCTACGAGGACCTCACCCGCTGACGTCGAGGTCGTCCCCGATCTCCTCGGTCGCGCGCTCGAGGCGGACCGCCAGATCCTCCCACTCGCGCATCAGACGGTCCGCGCGGTCCTTGACCTCGCCGTGGCGCCGCACGAGCTCGCCCACGCGCTCCTCGTCCTCGTACACGGACGGCTCGGCGAGGATGCGGTTCAGCTCGGCGACCTCGCTCTCCGCTGCGCCGAGGTCCGACTCGACCCGGTGGAGGCGGTCGCGCAGTTCCTTCGTCGCGCGGTACAGACGGTTGCGACGCTCGGCCTCGCGGCGCTTGCGGCGTTCGCGCTCGTCGCCCGCCGTCCCGCCGCCGCTGGCGGTCGGATCGTCGTCGCGGTCACGGCGCCCGCGTGCCCGCACCCGGTCGAGGTAGTCGTCGTACGTGCCGAGGTGCACCGTCACCGATCCGTCGCGGACCTCGAGGATGGTGTCGGCCACGGCGCGGATGAGGTGGCGGTCGTGGGTGATCAGCACGACGGTGCCCGCGAACGCGACCAACGCCTCCTCCACGACGTCCCGCGCCGGGATGTCGAGGTGGTTGGTCGGCTCGTCCATGCACAGCAGGTTCGCGGGCTCGGCCATCAGCTTGGCGAGCGCGACGCGGGCCCGCTCCCCGCCGGACAGCACCCGCACGCGCTTGTCGACGTCGTCCCCGGAGAACAGGAACGCGCCGGCCAGGCTCCGCGGGTTCGTCGATGACGTGTCGACCACACGGCTGATCTCGGCCAGGACCGTCGCGTCCAGGTCCAGCGTGTCGATCGTGTGCTGCGCGTAGTACGCCAGTGAGACGTTGTGGCCGAGCTCGCGACGACCCGCGTCGATCGGCTCGACCCCCGCGATGATCTTGAGCAGGGTGGACTTCCCGGCGCCGTTCGGGCCGACGAGCGCGACCTTCTGACCGCGCTCGATCGCGAGGTCCAGCGCGTCGTAGACCTGCACGTCGCCGTAGGACTTCGCGACGTCGGCGAGCTCGACGACCACCCGACCGGAGCGCGGCGGCTGGGGGAAGGTGAACCCGCGGAGGGTGCGCTCCTCCGGCGGGAGTTCGATGCGCTCCATCCTCTCCAGCTGCTTGATCTTGCTCTTCACCCGGGTCGCGATGGTGTTCTTCGCCCGGAAGCGCTCGATGAAGCGCTCCGCCTGGTCGATCTTGCGCTGCTGGTTGCGCGCGGCAGCCTCGAGCTGCGCGTGTCGGAGCTCGCGCTGCTCGACGTACGCGTCGTAGTCGCCGGCGTACTCGGTCGCGGTGGCGCCGGCGAGCTCGACCACGCGGTGCACGAGGCCGTTCATGAAGGCGCGGTCGTGGCTCACGAGCACCACGGCGCCCTCGTGCTCGGCGAGGAAGGCCTCGAGCCAGGTGATGGAGTCGAGGTCCAGATGGTTGG
Source organism: uncultured Actinomycetota bacterium (assembly GCA_964483845.1). GTDB lineage: Bacteria > Actinomycetota > Nitriliruptoria > Nitriliruptorales > JAHWKO01 > CAZADJ01. Next base: position 6,378 of record CAZADJ010000086.1, read on the forward strand.
TGGGCTCGTCCAGGAGGAGCACGTCGGGTCGGGCGAGCAACAACCGGGCGAGCACCGCACGCATCATCCAGCCGCCGGACAGCTCGCCGACGTCGGCCTCCATGCGGTCCTCGGAGAACCCGAGTCCGGCGAGGATCCGCCGAGCCTCGGCCTCCAGCTGGTAGCCGCCCTGCTGCTCGAAGCGGGCCTGCAACGGGCCGATCTCGGTGAGCAGCCGCTCGCGCTCGGCCCCGTCGGCGTCCGCCAGGGCGGCGGTCAACGCCTCGACCCGCCGGCCGAGCTCGACCAGCGGTGATCCGCTCATCACCTCGTCGATCACCGGTCGGCCGGCGGCCTCCGCGATCTCCTGCGGCAGGTACCCGACCGTGGTCCCCTTGGCCCGGTTCACCACCCCGTCGTCGGGGTCGCGGATCCCGGCGATCAGCTCGAGGAGGGTCGTCTTCCCCGTCCCGTTGTTGCCGACCAGCGCGACGCGGTCACCGGGCGAGACCGCCAGCGTCACGTCGGCGAAGAGCGTGCGCGCGCCGTGGGTCACCTCCACGCCGGCGACGGTGATCACTGCGACCCCCCGGGGTACCTCGTGGACGCGTCCGGTCCGGCACCGGACCGGGCCGCTCGGAGCGGTGATGGCGCGTCCGGGCGGGCGGACGGTACGGTACGTGAGACCAGGGGCGCGCGCCGTTCCATCACGTGCGTAGCGCCCCGCACGGAGCCAGGGTTGAGGCAGAACTCAGGCAGCACTGAGCCTGCACGGAGCCGGAACAGACAGTTGGGTCACGGTCGCTGAGGTCGCCAGGACGACCAGCCGTGGGGCTGCGGTGACCTGGTGACCGAGGGGACGCTCGATCCGACGCGGAGGGCAACACGCGTGGACGATCTCGAGATCGCTCGAGTACCACAGGCCGAACTCAAGCCACAGTTACGGGATCTCTTCGAACGGGGCACGCAACGGGGCTACATCCTCGCCTCGGAGCTGCACGAACTGTACGACCCGGTCACCGATGACGACGACTGGGTCGAGGAGGCGGCGGAGCACGCACGGAAGCTCGGGATGCAGGTCGTCGACGACCTCACCGTGGACGGCGAGCGCCCGGCACCCGCGCCGCTCAGCGCATCGACCGACTCGGTCCGCCAGTACCTCGACGGTATCGGTCGCACCGCGCTGCTCACCCCGGAGGAGGAGGTGGACCTCGCCAAGCGGTACTGGGCCGGCCGTGCCGCCCACGACCTGCTCGAGGACGAGGAGCGCACCTTCCCGCCGAAGAAGCGGGCGATGCTGCGCACCGTCCAGCGCGACGGTGAGCGCGCCCACGAGCACATGGTGCGCGCCAACCTCCGCCTGGTGGTCTCGGTCGCGCGCCGCTACCGGGGTCGTGGCCTGGGACTGCTGGGGCTGATCCAGGAGGGCAACCTCGGGCTGATCCGCGCGGTCGAGAAGTTCGACTACAAGAAGGGCTACAAGTTCTCGACGTACGCGACCTGGTGGATCCGCCAGGCGCTGACCCGCGGGACGGCGAACAAGGCGCGGACGGTACGCCTGCCGGTCCACGTCCACGAGCTCGTCGGCAAGATCCGCCGCGTCGAGCTCGACCTGCTGCAGATGCACGGCCGCGAGCCGACCGAGGAGGAGGTCGCCAACGAGCTCGACCTCGAGATCGAGCGCCTGCGCGAGATCCGGCTCGCCTCCTCGGCGATCGCGTCGCTCGACAAGCCGGTCGGCGAGGACGGCGACACGACCATGGGTGAGCTCGTCCCCGACGAGGAGGCCGAGAGCCCCGAGTCGGTCGCGACCTACAAGCTCGCGCAGAACGACATCACCAACGCGCTCTCCAGCCTCTCGGAGCGTGAACGCGGCGTGCTGATGATGCGCTTCGGGCTGCTCGACGGCGAGACGCGCACCCTCGAGGAGATCGGTGAGCACTACGGCGTCACCCGCGAGCGCATCCGCCAGATAGAGAAGAAGACGCTCACCAAGCTGCGCCACCCCGCCCAGGCGCAGAAGCTCCGCGGGCTCGCGCAGGCCGCGGCCGAGGCCCGCAACAACGGCAACGGTGGCTTCTCCTGAGCGGTAGCCGGACGCACGCCCGGCCGGCCCCCTAACGGAGCACGAGGTCCGGGCCGAGATCCCCGAGGTCGGCGGCACCGCACAGGGCCATCGCGCGCTCCAGCTGAGTCCGCAGCTCGTCGAGCACCGCGGTCACGCCGTCCGCACCGCCGGTCGCGAGCCCCCACAGGATCGGTCGCCCGACGAGGACCCCACGGGCGCCGAGCGCGAGCGCCTTCAGCACGTCGGTCCCCCGCCGCACCCCGCCGTCCACGTAGACCTCGACGCGACCGCCGACCGCCTCGACGATCTCCGGCAGGGCGTCGGCGGTCGCGAGCGCGGTGTCGAGCTGGCGCCCGCCGTGGTTGGAGACCACGATCCCGTCAGCGCCGGCTTCGACGGCACGGACCGCGTCGTCGGCGCGCAACACGCCCTTGACGAGCACCGGGCGACCACCCGCGTGCTCGTGCACCCACCCGATGTCATCGAACGTGAGGCTCGGCTCGAGCTCCGCCGACGCGTAGGCCGCGAGCCCCGACCCCTCGCCCTTCGGCACCGCCTGGCCCATGTTCGCCATCTCCATGCCGTCGGGGAGGGTGAAGTCGTTGCGCTCGTCGCGTGGCCGGTGGCCGAGCACCGGGAGGTCGACGGTGAACACCAACGCGCGGTACCCGGCGTCGACGGCGCGGGAGATGAGCTCGGCCGACCAGCTCCGATCGGTGCGCACGTAGACCTGGAACCAGCGCGGGGCGTCGGGCGCCGCCGCAGCCACGTCCTCGAGCGCCACCGTCGCGATCGTGGACGCCACCATCAGGGTCCCGGCCGCGGCCGCTCCCCGGGCGGTCGCCGCCTCGCCCTCGTCGTGGGCCATACGCTGGTAGGCGGTCGGCGCGACCAGGATCGGAGCGTCGACCTCGGTTCCGAGCACCGTCGTCGCCGTCGTGACCGTCGCCACGTCGCGCAGGACCCGCGGCCGGAGCCGCATGCGACGCCACGCCGCGACGTTGTCGGCGAGGGTCCGTTCGTCGTCGGCGCCGCCCGCGTAGTAGTCGTAGGCGGGTCCGTCCAGCTGAGCCCGCGCCCGCTCCTCAAGATCCTGCAGCTCCATCGGCATCTCCTTCGCACGGTTCGCACCGTCACCCCTGGAGCTTCGCACATCCGACGGCGACGATCGGTGCCACGGCACGGGACGACAGCGATCGGGAGACGTGCGGATGCCAGAGGCGGGCTCCGACGTGAGCGAGCGGCGCGACGTGGCGCTCGTGCTGGCGAAGCTCGCCGCCGGCGTCGGCACCCCCGCCGACGCCGAGCGACTGCGCTACTTCTTCGCCGACTCGAAGTAGGGGTTGTCCCCGGCCGCGTGGTCGGTCACGTCGACGATGTCGGTGATCTCGGGCACGTTGTCGGTGATCGCGACCTCGATCCCCTGACTGAGGGTGACCTTGGCCAGCCCGCAGCCCTGACAGCCCCCGGACAGGCGCAGGTAGGCGGTGGAGTCCTCCACCCCGACCAGCTCGGCCTGTCCCCCGTGGGAGGCGATCGACGGGTTGACGACCGACTCGAGCACGTGCTGGACGCGTTGCGCGACGTCGCCCTCGAGGTCGGCGCCGGAGACGTCCGGCATCGACGGGCTCGCCGGCTGGTTCGGGTTGACGACCACGATCGCGCCGTACTTGGGATCGCCGTCGATGGAGATCGTCGCGCCCCGGAGCTTGTCGACGTCGCTCTCGGGGAAGACGATGTCGAGGTCGTCGTGGTGCTGGACGATGTGATCGTCGGTCGCCTCCGCGACCGGCGCGACGCGCAGCTGGTGGGTGAAGCTCCCGCCGGAGATCCCGCTCACCTCCACCCAGAGGGCGAAGCGGTCGGGGTCGTCCTCCTGCGCGCGCACGCGCTGGATCTTGTCCCGGGCGTTCTCCGTGATCTGGAGGACCGGTTCGGTATCGGCGCTCATGGTGCGCTCACCATCCTCGTGGGTCGTGCTCGTGGGTCGGGCTCGTGGGTCG